>JASIBJ010000279.1 GCA_030045215.1 Streptosporangiaceae bacterium
TTGCCGCCGAACGGCCGCGTGGTCAGCGCCGCGGTCTCGCGGACGACGGCTCCGGCGTCATCGGACCAGGTCAGCGTCAGCATGCCGAGCGCGCCTGCGTTCGACACCGCCGCGGCGAGTTGCGGAACCGCGGCCATTGGCGCCTGGACGATCGGCTGTTCGATCCCCAGCAACTCGCAAACTCCCGTGCGCACGCCTCATACCCCCTAGTTCGCTGACGACCCGCCTGCCGGACTTGCGCTATTTCTCATAAGACGTCGGTATTGATTCGGGCGAGCGCCGATCCCATCCGTGGAAGGGCGCATAATCTCCGGCATTCCAGGCCTCGCGCAGCCCTGGTGTGCTCAGGTCCCAGTCCGGGCGGATCTCGGCCGTCACCTCGCGCAGGTCGCGCCAGAGGTCGTAGAACGACGGGCGCCCCCAGAACCAGTAGCCGTTGTAGATGCGATGGATAACCAATCCCGGCTTGAGCACGAGTGTGTGCGGGATCATCGGGTCGTGCTCGGGGTCGGTGTACTCCTGGATGTCCAGTTCATGCTGAATTATTCGTCCGGGGTCGGAGAGGAAGGTCCACTGGGCTCCGGTCGATGCGCGAAATTCCTGCAGCGTGTGGTGGTCGTCGGTGGCGATGGTAACCACCTGGGTGTAAGCGACCGCGATCTTCGGGTAGTTGGCGGCGAGTTCGAGGTGCTGCTGGTGCTCCTTGGGGCAGTAGTTGCCGCGGGCGAGCAACAGGACCAGCGGGTCGCGGCCCTGCAGCTCGCTGAGGGTGCGGACGGTGCCGGTCTGGTCGGGCAGCGTGTAGTCCGGGAAGGTGCCGCCGGGCGTGATGTCGGAACGCACAGGATGACTGCCTCTCGTCTGGCTTCGCGGGTGCCGCCCGCACGGTGCCGGCGGCCGCGGCCTCCACTGCCTGCCGATACCCGCGCCCATTGGCACTCATGCCATCTTTCAGGCCGGCCAGCTGGCCTTGGCCCGCACACCACCCGCCCGGGTGGGGTCAGTCGGCGGACCGGCGAGCCTTGGTGGCCTCGCGCATGACCGCCCAGATGTCCGCTACCGGACCGACGTGCGAGAGCTTATCCGGGTTAAGCTGCGCGCGGATCGTCTGGATCAGCCCGTCGCGGATGTCGAGCGACCAGGTGCCGAGGACCTTGCCGTCGCGGTCGCGGATGATCGCGCCCGGCTGGCCGTTGAGACTGTGCGGCTCCACCGCGACGCCGATCCGGGGGAACGGCTTGGCCATGGCAGCGAGCACCCTGGCTACGTTTTCGGCGCCGACGATGCCTCCGGTCCACTGCGGGGCCTTGCCGCCGCCGTCGCCGATTACCAGGACGTCGGCAGTCAGGAGCTCGCGCAGCCCGTTGACGTCACCCTCCCTGAAGGCGTGAAAGAACCGCCCGGCCAGTGCCTCGCGCTCCGTTCGGTCGGCCTCGAATCGGGGCCGGCCCGCGTCCATGTGGCGGCGCGCTCGCACCGCCAGCTGGCGGCACGCCGCCTCCGATCGCCCTACGGCCGAACCGATCTCCGGAAAGCTAAAACCGAAGACGTCGCTGAGCACGAAGACGGCGCGCTCGAGCGGGCTGAGCCGCTCGAGCAGGAGCAGGGCCGCCATCGATACCGAGTCGGCAAGTTCCGCCGACCGTTCCGGATCCTCGTAGGGGTCGGTCAGCAGCGGCTCGGGGAACCAAGGCCCGACGTACTCCTCCCGCCGCCGGCGGGCCGAGCGCAGCACGTCGATCGAGATCCGCGTCACCACGGCCGAGAGGAAGGCCTTGGCCGACGTGGGCTGCGTCGCGGTGTCTTGGTAGCGCAGCCAGGTCTCCTGGACCGCGTCCTCGGCCTCGCTGACGCTGCCAAGGAGCCGGTAGGCAATCGAGGACAGCAGCGGGCGCAACTCCTCGAACTCCTTAGCGCGGGTCACCCAGGACCTCCCGGAAGCCGTCCCGCCAGGACGGATAGCGTAGTTCCCAGTTGAGTTCCCGCTTGGCCTTCGCGTTGGAGAAGCCGCGACCCTCGGTCATCATGATCACCGCTGGATCCCCGGCCAGCAGCCGGGCCAGCCACTTGGGGACGCGCATCGGCTTCTTCGCGCCCGCGCAAGCAGCCAGGTAAGGCAGCCACTCGCTCGCCGGGGCGGGCTCGTCGTCGACGATGTTGAACACGCCCCTTGCGTGCTGCTCCACGGCCAGGACGGCAGCGCTTGCCGCGTCGTCCAGATGCAGCCACGAGCAATACCCGGTGCCGCGCCCGACCAGCGGGAACTGGCGCTTGCGGACGAGTTCGACCTCGTCGTCAGTGGCGCCCGGGCCGTAGAGCGAGCCGTATCGCACGACGGCGCCGCCAGCCTGCAGGACCACGTCCTCAAGGTGGCGCAGGGCCTCCATGCCCGCGTTCGCCGACGTCCCCGTGAGCAGGTCCAGCGGGTCCTCCTCGGTCTTCACCCATCCGCCCTCCCGGATGCCGTTCCAGCTGGCGTAGCCCTGCGCGACGACGGTGGATACGCCAGTCGCCGCCGCGGCGGCCAGCAGGTGATCCGTTCCTTCGGTGCGCAGCCGGTTGGTTATCGCGAACCATCGATCGAAGTGCTTCATATCGGGCTTGCCCGCGTGACCGTGACTGATCGCGGTCATCTGGTGCACGATCGCGTCCGGCTGGGCCTTGGCCACGGCCTCGCCGACCGACGCCGCGTCCAGCGCGTCCATCACCACGGCATCTGCCCCTTGCTGCGCCAGTATGCCTAGCTTGGCCGGGCTCGTCGTCGTCGCTGTCACCTGATGGCCGCGGGCCACGAGCTGCGGCACCAGCCGCTGCCCGATGACGCCGGCTCCGCCTGCCACGAATACCCGCACGACGATCACCTTCCCGATTCCTGCGCCTGTCCTGCTATCCGAGACGGCCCAGACCCAGCCAGCTGTGACATGGGGTTGGCTGCCGCTCCCGCGGGCTTCGGCCCGATCGCGGCGATGGCGGTGTTCACGTTCGTCCGGGCAGGCCATTCCGCGTCGACCTCCGAGGCGGCACCCGCACCGCAGGTCAGGCCACTGCTCGCCAGCCTGGAGGCAGGGTAATCAGCGAGCGGTTGATGTCCGGGATCGCCTGCACGCCGAGCAGGTTCATTGTCCGGACGATGTCGGCGCGGAACCACTCGAGCACCTGGTCCACGCCGGCTTCACCGGCGGCGCCGAGACCGTAGAGGTAGGCGCGGCCGGCCATCGCGGCAGTGGCGCCGGCCGCCAGGGCCTTCACGATGTCGCTGCCGCGCCGAACGCCACCGTCGCAGATGATCTCGATCCGGCCGCCAACGGCGTCGGCGACAGGGCCAACAAGGCTGAGCGTGGCCGGAGCACCATCGAGTTGGCGGCCACCATGATTGGACAGGACGATGGCGGTCACCCCGGCATCGACGGCGAGCAGCGCATCCTCGGTCGTCTGGACTCCCTTGATCACGATCGGCCCGCTCCAGTTGGATCGCAGCCAGTCGACATCAGCCCAGGACAGGCCGGAGTCGAACTGCGAGTTGACGTAGTCGGACAGCCTTACTGGCGACGCCCCGTCGCCTACCTCGTGGCCGGCGACGTTCGCGAACCGGATTGGCTCACTGCGAGCAAACGCGAGCGTCCAGCCCGGGTGCAGGGCTCCGTCGACTATCGTGCCCAGTCCGATGGCCGGGGGAAGGGAGAACCCGCGCCGCACGTCTCGTTCCCGGCGGCCGAGCACCGCCGAGTCGACCGTCAGCACGAGCGCCTCATAGTCGGCTGCGGCCGCCCGGTCGATCATCTCCTTGATCAGGGCGCGGTCACGCCATGCATAGACCTGGAACCACAGTCGCCCGTTGCTGACCGCCCGGACCTCCTCGATCGAGCGGGTGCTGAGCGTTGACAGCGTGTAGGGCAGCCCGGCTCGTTCTGCTGCCCTCGCGACGGCGAGTTCTCCCTGCGGGTCGGCGATGCGGGT
>JASIBJ010000280.1 GCA_030045215.1 Streptosporangiaceae bacterium
GCGATCTGGCTGTTGGATAGGCCCGAAGCGATGTGGGCGAGGACCTCGACCTCGCGCGGCGTCAGCTCATCGGGCGCTGCCGGCTCGGCTCCGGCAGCGCCCGCCCCCGCATCATCCGCCGCCACCGCGAACCGCTGGCCATTGCTGAGCGCATCGAGCAGCCGCCGCTGCACCGACGGCTCGAGCTGAGCGTGCCCAGCCGCGAACACCGCGGCAGCGGCCGGAAGCGCCGACCTGGCCGGCAGCCGCAACCCGAGCCCAGCGAGAGACAGATACGCGATAGCCAAGCTATTCGCGCCGATGGCCGCGAGCAGCGAGCCGGCGAACCCGACGGCGACGAGCGCAGCCATGTCGGCCCCATCGGAGTCCGACCGTGACCACAGCACGAATGCCGTCCCGACCGCCGCAACGGCCAGCGCGACGGCGGCCGCGGCAATGACATCGGCCGGCCGGCCCGGCAGTTCCAGCGCGACGCCGATGGTCGCAGCGACGATCACCGCGATGGCGACCGGGGTGGTAATGCGACGTGGCCCATCCGCGGCCCACTCCGGAACAGGGGCCGCTGGCGGTGGCGGCATCGGGGGCACGGCCTGGCCATCCTGGCTCGTCATGGCGCTAAGGGTAAACGCGCCAGTACCGGCAGGCATCAACGCACGGGTTGATCCCGGAGCGACGGCAGGGGCGACTTTGGCGGACATATTTGGTTGCCCTGGCCGGCCAGAATGAACTGCATGAACGCCGACTGGTGGCCGTTGGCTCAGTTGCGGCTCGAAACTCCACGGCTAGAGCTGCGCGTGCCCACCGAGTCAGACCTGTATGCACTGGCGGGGCTGACCGCGCTTGGCGTCCATAACCCGCGATCCCAGCCGTTCGCCGTTCCCTGGACAGACGCATCCCCAGCCGAGCGCGCACGCGGCACTCTGCAGTACCAGTGGCGGCAGTGGGGCCTGTGGGCGCCGGACCAGTGGGCCCTGGAACTCGCCGTCGTCCGCGACGGCGTCGTCGTCGGCATCCAGAGCATGTCGGCGGCTAACTTTGCCCTGCTCCGCGAGGTGAGCACCGGCTCATGGCTGGGCATCGAGCACCAGGGCCAGGGCATCGGCACCGAGATGCGCGCCGCGATCCTCCACCTGGCGTTCGAGGGGCTCGGCGCCGGTTACGCCCTCTCCGGAGCGTTCAGCGACAATCCGGCGTCGCTAGCGGTCTCCAGGAAGCTCGGCTACGCCGAGGATGGCGTCGAGCGCGTGGTCCGCCGGGGCAAGCCCGCGGTGACCCTGCGCCTGCGGCTCGACCGGGCGAGCTGGCGCGCCGGCGCGCGCCTTCCCGTGACGATCCACAGCCTCGAGCCCTGCCGGGCCATGTTCGGTTTGCCAGCCGGTGTCGAGGGCGATCATGAGCGATAGCTGGCCAGATGACCTTCGGGTGGTGAGGTCCGACGAGCTGACGCTTCAAGAGCAGGACCAGGTCCTCGACATATATGCGCAGGCGTTCCCGCCCGAACTCCGAGTTCCGTTCGCGGAGCTGGCGACCCCAGACCCTGCTGGCCTCATGCACGTTGCGGTCGACGGGTCCGGGCCGGTCGGATTCGCGGCAAGCATGCTGCTTGGTCAGGCTGGATGGACGTTCCTGCGTTACTACGCCATCTCTGCCGCCCGTCGGCGGCGCGGCGTCGGGCGGCGCTTCTGGCCGCTTCTGCTGACGGCCCTGGAGTCCGCAGCCTGGCCTGCCCGGGTCGTGTTCGAGGTCGAAGACCCGCGCCAGGCCGCGGCAGACCCGGCCGAGAAAGGTGTTCGCGATGCCAGGATCGCCTTCTGGGAACGCTGCGGCGCCCGGTTGCTCCCCGTTGATGGCTACGTCATGCCCGATCTGGCCGGCCTGGCCGCCCCCGAGCCGATGCGGCTGATGGCCTACGACGACGGTCATCTCACGCGCGGGCAGGTTGCCGACCTGGTTGCTGCGCTGTACTCGCACCGGTACGGGCTGGGCGGTGATGACCCGATGGTGCTCGCCGCGCTGGGCTCTGTAGCGAAGTGACGCATGCTGCCGTGGGCCCTGGTGGCTGCGTTCGTGACAAAGGTCCTGATCAGCATCTTGTTTTAGCGCTTGTTCGCACGACGGTGCGCGCGCCAGAAGAACTCCAGCTGAATGTTGTCTGGGTCGCGGAAGGTGAGCATGGCATTCGCGGTGTAGGCAGGTTGCCTGATCCCGGAGTGGCGTATCCGCAGCCCGTCTAGTCGCCGCGCCCAAGCGTCGAGGTCGCTGCGTTCGGCGACCATAAATTCGAGATGATCCAGCCCGGCCCGGAACTCGTTGAAGGTGCCGGGGTCGGCAGCATGGTCGACCAGGCAGAGCTCGACATCGCTGTGTGGGTCAGCGAGGCTGACAAGCGCGAGGTGACCATCCGGCTGGACATAGCGGCTGGCTTCCTCTACGCCCAGAACCTTGCAATACCATGCGGCGCTGCGGCCGGCGTCGCTGACGGTAAGGACTACGACCTGCCCGATGATGTCCGGCATAGGCCAACCCTGACGAGTGAGTGCCGTCCTGGCAAACGGTCGCCCGGAGGAGATCTGCGCGTAGCGGAGCTTGGCGCGTACCGGACCAAACTGACCACTCTGGTGTCCCCGTTTAGGCATACGCTCTGGCCATGACGATTGAGCGGGAGACAGACGCGAGCGGCATCTTCGGCGGCCTCGAGCGAGCCGAATACGAGCGACTGACCCGTGAGCTGACTGGGTACTGCTACCGGATGCTCGGCTCGCCGTTCGACGCCGAGGACGCGGTGCAGGACACGATGGTCCGCGCATGGCGGGAGTTCGGCAGTTTCGAGGGCCGCTCGTCGCTGCGCACCTGGCTGCACCGGATCGCCACGAATGTGTGCATCGACATGCTGCGTAAGCGGAGCCGCCGAACCGTGCCGATGGAACTGCAGCCGCCCGCACGGGCGGAGGGTGTCCAGATCCCGATGCCGCTGGACCAGCGCACCTGGGTGCTGCCGATCCCTGACGCCAAGCTCACCGATCGCCGCGCCGATCCGGCCGAGCAGGTGGTGTTCAGGGAGACGGTCAGGCTCGCCTTCGTGGCCGCGCTGCAGCGGCTGACTCCGCGCCAGCGGGCGGCGCTGATCCTGCGCGACGTACTGCAGCTCTCTGCCGCCGAGACCGCTGAGCTACTCGGCACCACCGTGGCCTCGGCCAACAGTGCGCTGCAGCGTGCCCGCGCCGCGGCGCCGTCGATCGACGAGAACGAACCGGCGCGGGGCCAGGC
>JASIBJ010000281.1 GCA_030045215.1 Streptosporangiaceae bacterium
CGCCGCATGCCGGTCCGAGGTTCGCCGCCACGCCTTGGCGTGCCGCTCGTAGTGCGCCCAGGACGCATTCGCGCCTGCCCGACCCCGCAGCCAGCGGGTCTCGGCAAGCCCGTCTACTAGCACTCGGTGGAGGCGCTTGATCGTTCTCAGCATCTCGTTCCGCTCTCCCCGCTGCGAGACTGGGCGCCAGGACAAGATATATCTTCAAGTCTCGAGAGACAAGATATATCTCATGACTCGTCTCCGCCCTGCAGCTCAGCGGAGCACCGGCGCGCTATCATGAGGCGTACGGCGTACTTCTATGCGTACACCGTACTCTGAGTAAGGTAGCTGGACGAGATGGCGCAGTCAAACGCAGCGAGCGAGATACCGATCTGGGCGCGGCCCGAGCCTGCGGGCCGGCGACCGCGATTCAGCCGCGATCAGATCGCGGCCGCCGCGCTCGCCCTTGCCGACGCCGAGGGTTTCGAGGCGGTCTCGATGCGCAAGATCGCGGCGTCCCTCGGTGCCGGGACGATGAGCCTGTACCGCTACATCGCGACCAAGGCCGACTTGATGGCGCTGCTCGACGACGCGCTCCTGGGCGAGGCGCTCGTGCCAGAAGGCGAGATGCCAGCCGACTGGCGTGACGCGCTCGTGCTGGTGGCCCGTCAAACCCGGGCCACCTTGCTGCGCCATCCCTGGGCGGTCCACGCCCTGTACGGCCCGGGCCAGGCCCAGAACGAGCAGGCCGGCCCGAATGGACTGCGTCACTTCGAGCAGTCGCTCGCGGCACTGGACGGCGCGCCGCTGGACATGCAGGCCAAGGCCGACGTCATCGCCATCGTCGATGACTATGTCCTCGGGCATGCGCTGCAAGCGGGAGAGGTGATTACGCGGTTCGGCGGCTCGCGGACGATGCCCGCGCCGGCCACCGAAGAGTTCATGGCGTCCAGGCTCGCGTCAGGGGACTACCCGCACGTCCGTGCCCTGCTGACCGGGCCCGCGTCGCAGTCCCTCATCGATCCGGGCCACCTGGAGGAGCGCTTCGAGCGCGGCCTACGGCTGCTGGTTGACGGCTTCGCGGCACGGCCTGGAACCTCCCGACAACGCGACTGAGCGCCCTGCGGGGGCGGCAGGGCGCTCAGTCCGTCTGGCAAGCTGGTCAGCCGACCGGGCCCGCGATCAGGGTGACGCTGGCGCTGCGGGACTGCCCGGACTGATCCGTCCAGGTGACCGTGACCCTGTCGCCAGGGTGGTACTGCTCGATCACGCTCTGGAGGTCGGACTGCGCGGCGACCTCATGGCCACCGATGGCCGTGATGGTGTCGCCAGAAGCCAGCCCGATTTCAGCGGCCGGCGTGTCCTTAATGACGCCCTCGATCGTCGCGCCCTGGGTGGTCTGGCCGAAGCCGTTCTGGCGGGACTCCGTACTCACGGCCACGCCGAGGAACGCGGTCTCGCCGATGTGCACGGTGCTGGAGGAGGTGCCGGCCTCAATCTGGTCGGCGATCGACATCGCCCGGCTGATCGGGATCGCGAAAGCGGTAGTAGTAACGGCCGCGGTGGTGCCCGTCTCCCCGCTGGCGGTCGAAGCCGCCGTGTCCATCCCGATGACCTGGCCGGAAGCGTTAAGCACCGGGCCGCCCGAGTCTCCGGGCTCGATGTCGGCGTTTGTCTGGATCAGGTTGCTCAGGTGCTCGAGCGTGCCGTCGCCCTCGTCCTGGGCCGTGATCGTTGCACCGAGCCCGGTAATGCTGCCTGTCGCCTCCGCCGGCGTGCCGCCCCGGCCCTCGGCGTTGCCCAGCGCAACAATCCGCTGGCCAGCCGTTAGCCCGGAGCTACTGCCAATCGAGACCGTCGACAGCCCCGACGCACCCTGCAACTGCAGCACCGCGACATCGTCGGTGTCGCTGTAGCCGACAACCGTGGCTGTGTACGTCTGCCCGTTGCCGATGTCCGTGACCTTGATCGAGGTGGCGCCCTCGACCACGTGGTTGTTGGTCAGCACCTCACCGTTCGAGGTCAGCACCATCCCCGTCCCGGCCGCCGCGCCTTCCCCGTAATCGATCGTCGTGTTGATGTCGACCAGACCGGGATCGGTCTTGCTGGCAATCGCGGCCGCGCTGAGCGGGGCGGACGCGGATGCGGAACCGATGGCGGCCCAGGCGGAGCCGCCCACGGCCAGCGCCACAGCCGTGCCGGCGGCGGCGATGATGAGCCCTCTGCGCCTGCCCGGCCTGCCGGGCCGACCGGGGCCAGCCAGTCCCGCCGGGAACGCGGGGCCATAACCAGGACCGCCCGGTGCGTAACCCTCTCCCCCCGGCGGGTAGCCGGCCTCGCCCGGCGCGTAACCCTGCGCGCCGGTCCAGCCTGCGCTGCGCCATTCGGTCCAGGCCGGATGCGGCGCAGGTGGCGGTGGCGCCGAGGACGGGCCGGGCAGCGGGCTGCCGGGCGCGGCCTCGGATGCCCGGGATGCCTGGCGGGCGTCCTCTTCGCCGTACGGGCCGGACGAACCGTACTCGGTGTCCATGCGAATCTTCCCCTCGAAGCGTCCTCATGCTTCCCTGTTACCGTTCAATAGTCGGCTCCCGCCCTGAGTCGCCTCTTGCGCCTTCCTGATGATTGGCTCCCGGTTAGCTGAGCCGAACCTGAGGCTTTCCTCTGCGGACGTTCACCGCGCCCGCCGGGTTCGTGCCCGGCCAGGCACTGCCGTCGGCCGTAATAGGCTGGTGGGCGTGGTACTCGCCCCCGATGGCCGGCGGCTCCTCCGGCTCGAAGCACGCAACAGTCAGGTTCCGATCGAGCGCAAGCCCCCGTGGATCAAGACGCGGCTTCGCACCGGGCCCGAGTACACCGAGCTGAAGCAGCTTGTCCGGCGTGAGGGATTGCACACAGTTTGCGAGGAAGCTGGCTGCCCGAACATCTTCGAGTGCTGGGAAGATCGCGAGGCTACCTTCCTTATCGGCGGAGATCAATGCACGCGCAGGTGTGACTTCTGTCAAATCGCGACCGGCAAGCCGGGCCCGCTGGACACCGATGAACCGCGCCGGGTCGCCGAGTCGGTCGCCGCGATGGGGCTGCGCTACGCGACCGTCACCGGCGTCGCCCGCGACGACCTGCCTGATGGCGGGGCCTGGCTCTACGCCCAGACCTGCCGGGAGATCCATCGGGCGACACCCGGGTGCGGCGTCGAGTTGCTGATCCCCGACTTCAACGCGGATCCGGATCATCTCGCTGAGGTCTTCTCATCCCGGCCGGAGGTCCTGGCCCACAACCTCGAGACGGTGCCGAGGATCTTCCGGCGGATCCGTCCCGGCTTCCGCTACGAGCGCTCCCTGCGGGTGCTGACCAGGGCTCGCCAAGCCGGCCTCGTTACGAAGTCAAACCTGATTCTCGGGATGGGCGAGAGCCGGGACGAGATCAGCCAGGCCATGGCCGATTTGCATGCCGCCGGCTGTGATCTGCTCACGATCACCCAGTACCTCCGCCCGTCGCCGCGCCACCACCCGGTCGACCGCTGGGTACCGCCTGAGGCGTTCGATGAGCTGGCCGAGGAGGCCGCCGAGATCGGCTTCGCCGGGGTCCAATCCGGCCCGCTGGTCAGGTCGTCCTATCGGGCCGGACGCCTCTACCAGCAGGCCATGGAACGGCGTTCAAGACCGGTATCCTCGCCATCATGGTGAAAAAGTCCGGCGGCAAGGCTGACGATCCCGCCTCGATGGGCCGCATCCAGCAGATCAAGCTGGTCGCTGGCGTGGTACGCAGGGACAACAAGTGGGCTCTGCCGGGCGTGGCCGGGATCGGTCTCGCGGTCCTGTTGATCTTCGTGGTGATCGGGATCATCATCGGCGGTCCGCTGATGATCCTGCTCATCGTGCTTGGCGTCTTCGGCGGGCTCTCGGCGGCGATGCTAGCGTTCGGCCGGTTCGCGCAGTCGGCCCAGTATCGGGCCATCGCGGGGCAGCCAGGGGCCGCGGCGGCCATCCTGCAGAACCTGCGCGGCGGGTTTACCACCACGCCGGCGATCGCGGCCAACCGAAACATGGACGTCGTGCACCGGACGGTCGGAAAGCCCGGCGTGATCCTCGTCGGCGAGGGCTCACCGACCAGGCTGCCGAGCTTGCTCGCGGCAGAGAAGAAGCGAATCGCCAGGATTGCTAACCAGATCCCCATTTATGACTTCCAGGTCGGCGACGGCGACGGCCAGGTCCCGATCCGGGAGCTGCAAAAGAAGATCATGAAGCTGCCGCGCAACCTCAAGGGCCAGGCGGTCGCCGAGCTGAACTACCGGCTCAACGCCCTGCCGCAAGCGCTCCAGATGCCGAAGGGCCCAGTTCCCAGGTCGACCAGGATGCCCAAGCCGCCGCGCCCGCGCATCCGGTGAGAATCGCCTGATCTGCCGGAGTTCCAACGGGCGCAGGAATGCCGGTAGCCGCGGACAGCCAGGGTGCCCGCAGCCATTGCGCGGTCGACCCCCGGACCTAGCTGCGGACGACTATGGTGCTGGCGGCCTTGTCCTGCAGGCCCCGCAGGTCACGGTCCATCATCACGGCCGGCACCACCATCATCAAGAGCACCGTGCGGGCCAGCGCCCGCACGAAGCCCACCGGCTGCCCGTCGAGGCGAATCACGCGCAGGCCGGTCAGCCGCTTCCCGAGGGTGAACCCGGTGGTCGCAGTCAGCAGGAAGTCCTGGATCCCGAATACCAGCGGTGTCCACGGCCTCGGCTCGACGAACACATTCGACGCGTGGCTGGCCGACGGGTGGTAGAAGAACGCGATCGTGATCAGGCTGCAGGCAATCCAGTCAATGATCAGCGCGCCAAGACGCCGGCTCCAGCCCGCCACCGACCCGCGCCCGTATTCCGGAAGCCCCAGGTCCTGGCCCGGATAGAACTCGTCGTCGCTGCTGGCGGCGTGCTGATTGGTCACAAGTAAAAGGTATCGGCTCCGGCGAGGCGGCTGACCAGCACCTCGCGGGGTTGGGATGCTGGCAGCGACCGGCAGGGGGGCGGCCGGGCGGCCCCGGCACGTACCGGTGTAACACTGGCGAAACAGAGGGGACACGGCGAGGAAACCGTTGACGGCTAGCGTCGAGATCGCGCCGACGGCGGCGCGATCACCGCGGCTGCGGCCAAGAGGGAGAGCTGATGTTCACAAGCGGCGATGAGATTCTGGAGTTCATCGGGGCCGAAGGGGTGGAATTCGTCGACGTCCGGTTTGTCGACCTGCCGGGCACGATGCAGCACTTCACCGTTCCCGCCGAGTCGTTCGATCAGAGCGTGTTCACCGAGGGCCGGATGTTCGACGGCTCGTCGATCCGCGGCTTCCAGCAAATTCATGAATCGGACATGCTGTTGCTTCCGGACGCGACCACCGCAGTGCTCGATCCGTTCCGCTCCCACAAGACGCTCAACCTGACCTTCTTCGTGCACGATCCGCTGACGGGGGAGCCCTACAGCCGCGACCCGCGCAACATCGCGCGCAAGGCCGAGGACTACCTGCGCGGCAGCGGCATTGCCGACACCGCCTTCTTCGGACCCGAGGCGGAGTTCTACATCTTCGACTCCGCGCGCTACGAGACCGGGCCGAACCAGGGCTACTACCACATCGACTCGATCGAGGGGGCGTGGAACACCGGCCGGGACGAGCCGGGCGGGAACCTGGGCGCCAAGCCCGCATATAAGGGCGGTTACTTCCCCGTGCCGCCGATGGACCACTACACCGACCTGCGCTCGGAGATGGTCCGCAACCTCATCGCCTGCGGCATCACGGTCGAGATGCAGCACCACGAGGTCGGCACCGCCGGGCAGGCCGAGATTGACATCAGGTTCAACACGCTCCTGGCGATGGCCGACAACCTGATGACCTACAAGTACGTGGTCAAGAGCGTCGCGAGGGCAGCCGGCAAGACCGTCACCT
>JASIBJ010000282.1 GCA_030045215.1 Streptosporangiaceae bacterium
TGGCCGACGCCCCCAGGTTGCATGCGTGGTCCAGCCTGGTGCAGCGCCAGTTCGACATCCGCGCACTGACCACGCAGATCCCGGAGATGGAACGAGCCGTCACCGAGGTCTATGGCTATGTCGAGGAACTGCTGGCCCAGCGCCGGGCGGAGCCGGGCGATGACCTGCTCACCGCGTTGCTGACCGCCGAGGAGGCCGGCGATCGGCTGTCGCACGCCGAATGCGTCAACCTCGTGCTCAACGTCATCGCCGGCGGAATCGACACGACCCAGGCGCAGCTGTCCCACGCCATGCGGCTGTTCGCTGCGAGCCCTGGTCAGTGGGAGGTCTTGCGGGAACGGCCCGAGCTGGTCGGCCGCGCGGTCGAGGAGGTGCTGCGGGCCGAGCCGATCACCCCGTTCACCGCCCGGATCTGCGTGCGGCCGGTTTCCTACCGCGATGTGGAGTTCCCGGCGGGCACGATCGTCGCGGTATGCGCCGAGCGCGCCAACCGGGATATTGACGGTGGCGAGGAGTTCGACATCAGTGCCGAGCGAGACGACCGGCTGCTGACGTTTGGCGCGGGGCCGCACTTCTGCCTCGGTGCCAACCTGGCCAGGGCCGAGTTGCAGGAGGCTCTGGCGTTCCTCGCACCGCGGATGCCGGGCCTGGCCGCCGACGGGCCCGCGGCCTTGGGCGGCGTCGAGGGGATCTACGGCGTGGAGTCGCTGCCGCTGCGCTGGTCATGACCCGAGCGCGGCCTGCTCGGCAGCGCGGCCTGCTCCGCGGCCAGGTCCGCGGCGAGCTCGCGCACGCGCTCGCTGACCACTGCGTGCAGGGTGCTGCCGAAGGTGATCCTCGCCACCCCGAACCCGGTCAGCTCGGCCAGCGAGGGACCGCCCGGCCGGTGCATGGCGTTCACCGGCCCGTCGATCTCGCGGACGAGAGCAGGCAGCGCCGTGACCGGGGCGATGATCGGGTACGTGCAGTCCGCGCCCGCGGCGAGGTAGGTGTTCGCCCGCTTGACCGCCGCCGCGACGGCGTCCCCGCCGTCACGGTTGCCGCGACCACGGGGCCCGGGCCGGATGAACACGTCGACCCGCGCGTTGATCACCAGGCCGGGGCCGGCCGCGGCCCGCACGGCGGCGAGGTAGTCGGCCTGCCGGTCCGGGTCGGTCAGCGTCCGGGTTGCCGGGTCGGAATCCTCAAGGTTGCAGCCGCAAAGGCCCGCGGCCAGCAGCCGCTCGGCCAGTTCGGCCGGCGGGAGGCCGTAGCCGGTCTCGATGTCGGCAGTCACGGGCACCTCGACGCTGCGCGCGATCCTCGCCACCGCGGCCAGCATCAGCTCGCCCGGCGTCTGGCCGTCCGCGTAGCCGAGCGTGGCCGCGATGGCCCCGCTTGAAGTGGCGAGCGCGGCGAAGCCGGCCTCCGCGTAGCTCCGCGCGCTGGACGCATCCCAGACGTTCGGCAGGATCAGCGGCTGCGGGCGGTGGTGCATGGCCCGCAGCCGCGTCGCGGCGGTCTCCTGACTGGCGGCCGGCGCGGGCTGGCGGGCGGTCATGGCTGGTATGAGCCCGGCTGCCAGGCGCGGGTGCTGACGCCGATCGCGTTCCATGCGTTGATGGTGACGATCAGGCTGACGAGCGCGCCGAGCTCGGCCGCGGTGAACACCTTCGCCGCCTGCGCGAAGTCCTCGTCAGGCACATGCGTGTGCGCGGCCAGCGTGATCGACTCGGTCAGGGCCAGCGCTGCCCGCTCGCGGTTGGTGAAGAACGGCGTCTCCCGCCAGGCGGCCAGCGCGTACAGGCGCTGCTCGGTCTCGCCGGCCGCGCGCGCGTCCTTGGTGTGCATGTCGACGCAGTAGGCGCAGCCGTTGAGCTGCGACGCCCTGGCGCGGATCAGCTCGCGCAGCAGGCTGTCGATCCCCGCCTGGTCAAGTTCCCTGGTCGCGGCCTGATCAAGGTGGCTCATCGCCCGCGAGAAGTGCGGCGCGTGCGCGTCGAAGTCCAGCCGGACCGGGATCTCGCGGGTGGCCTGGTCGATGGTCATCGGGATGTCCTCCTGGGTGGTGTCGGTACCTTGATGCTAGAAGCCAAGAGGCTCAGAATTAGGATCCAATTCAATGAAGAAAACGTGGGCCACTTCGGCCGGCCTCGACTTGCACCTGGAGGTGTCAGGGGCCGGCGTCCGGAAGGGCCTGGAAGCGGCGCTGCGAGAGGCGGTGCGCAGCGGCCGGCTAGCGGCCGGGACCGCCCTGCCATCCTCGCGTGCCCTGGCCCGGGACCTCGGCATCGCCAGGAACACGGTTGTCGATGCCTACGGTCAGCTCGTTGCCGAAGGCTGGCTTGCGGCCAGCCACGGCTCGGGGACGTGGGTCGCCGAGCGGACGGAACCGCCGGCCGCCGTCCCGCCGGCCACACTTGCCGCCAGAGGTCCTGCTATCCGCTACGACCTGCGGCCCGGCATCCCCGACGTGTCGGCTTTTCCGCGGGCGGCCTGGCTCGCCGCGGCCCGCCGGGCGCTGGCCACCGCGCCCGCGGCGGCGTTGACCTACACTGATCCGCGCGGCTTGCAGCCGCTGCGCGAGGCCCTGGCGGGCTATCTGGCCAGGGCTCGCGGCGTCGCGGTCACGCCGGACCGAGTGGTGGTGTGCGCGGGGTATGCGCAGGCACTGGAACTGCTCTGCCAGGTGCTGCGGGCCAAAGGGGCGAGCCGCCTGGCCGTGGAGGGCTTCGGCCTGCCCGCGCACTGGCGAATCGTTCGCGGCAGCGGGCTGGCGCTGTGTCCCCTTCCGGTCGACAGGGGCGGCGCCGTCATCAGTGAGCTCGCCGACGCGGGCGCCGTGGCGCTGACGCCGGCCCACCAGTTTCCGCTGGGGGTGGCACTCGAGCCGCGGCGCCGTCGCGAGGTGGTCGACTGGGCTGCGAGGACCGGCGGGCTGGTGATCGAAGACGACTACGACGGCGAGTTTCGCTACGACCGGCAGGCGGTCGGCGCGCTGCAGTCCCTGGCGCCCGAGCACGTCGTCTACGCGGGCACGGCGAGCAAGAGCCTGGCGCCTGGCCTGCGGCTCGGCTGGCTCGTGCTCCCCGGCGACCTGGCGGGGGACGTGGTCGCGGCCAAGCGCGCGGCCGGCCGGCTCAGCAGCAGCCTCGACCAGCTCGCGCTGGCCGAGTTCATCCAGTCGGGCGGGTATGACCGGCAGGTGCGGCGGGCGCGCATCGGTTACCGCAGGCGCCGGGACCGGCTGGTGACTGAACTGGGCAGGCGGGCACCGCAGGTGCGCGTCACGGGCATCGCCGCCGGGCTGCATGCGCTGGTCCTCCTGCCGCCTGGACCGGACGAGCACGACGTGGTTGCCGAGGGCGCGCGCCGCGGGCTGGCACTGCAGGGGCTGGCGGAGTTCAGCGCCGGCGCGCATGGCCATGACCCGGCCGTGATCGTTGGCTATGCGACCCCGCCCGGCCACCAGTTCACGACCGCGGTCGCCCGGCTGTGCGCAGTCCTGCGGGAGGTCACCTGAGCCCGGTGCCGCGAGATACTGAGAGCCCTGGTTCCAACCAGAGCGGAGTCGGCGTGTCGGTCACCCGTCATTGCAAGCACTGCCTGGGCGATTGCAGCGGGGATTGCTTGCTCCCCGACGGCTCAGGGTTGTGCATTCACAAGCCGGTTCCGCGCCTTCCGCTGCGTGACTGGCGGACGCTGCTGCTAACGCCCAGGTTCTGGCGACGTCTGCCGTGGGGAACTAGGGGTCGTCCCGGCCACGGCCCGGCCGGGCGCTCAGTCTAGCCCGGTACTCGGATGGCCCTGGCCCAGCCGGGAGCGTCGGGTGCTTCATCGCCGAGCAGGCCCACGACGACGCGGCTGCCGCGCGGCGGATCGTCGGGCCAGGGCGTGTAGCCGTCGGTGAGTACGACGATCACCGCTGGCCTTGGCCGCAGCCGGGCCGCCGCGGCGATGCCCGTGCCCATGTCGGTGCCGCCGCCCCCGACAAGCTCGACCTGGCGGGCCGAGCTGACCCGCTGAGCCGGCCCGGCCGCGGTGTCGCAGGCCAGCACGCGCAGGCTGCGGGCCAGGCCGAGTGCCGACAACAGCCCCTGGACTTCGGCCAGCGAAGCGGACAGCAAGTCGTCCGACATGCTGCCCGAGGTGTCGCAGACGACGGCGACCTCGGGCACGGGCCGGCGCAAGGCGGGCAGCACCACGTTGCCGACGGCAGCCGCCCGGCGGGACGGACGGCGGTAGGTGTAGTCGACCGCGCCCGCGGTGTCGGCGACTGCCTTGCGCAGCTCGGCGGCGAGCGCCCGGCGCCAATCCACCTTCGGCTCCAGTACGTCCTGCGCCCAGCGCAGTAGCCCGGCCGGCACGTTCCCGGCCTGCTTGCCCGCATTGATGCATTGCTGTGCGACCAGCCGCTGCAGCAGCCGCGCCTGCCACGGTGGCAGCGCGCCGGGCCAATCGGCTTGCCACGGCCGGCCGAACCCGTCGGCGCCGCTGCCGCAGTCCAGGCCGTTGTCAGGGCGGGGGCCGACCGTGTCCTGGCCGGGCCGGCCGGGCGAGTCCTGACCGACCGCGCCAGCGTCTGGCCGGCCGGCCTGATGCTGGCCCTTCCTGCCCGCGGCGAAGTACTGCTCGGCCAGCTGGCCAGCCGGGCAGCCCAGATGGCGCGGGAGCACGGGATCACCGGGCAACTGCAGCCCGGCCGGGACAAGGTCGTCGTTGATCTCCGCGTCGGCGCTGCGGATCCACGTTCGCGATTCCTCGGGCCGCACGCCGGCCAGGCCGGCCCGGGAACCGTGCTCGCGCAACAGGTGACAGACGTGGTGTACCAGCACGCTGCCGAGTTCCGCCGCCGTCCAGCCTGCGGTGAGCTCGGGGTCGGCCCACAGGCGCCAGCCCGGATCGACCGCGACGGTTCCGATGCCCGGTGCGGGTACGACCCGGGCGCCGAAGATTCCGCTGGCCAGGTAGGGGTAGTTGGCCGCCGCCCACAGGCGCGCTGCG
>JASIBJ010000283.1 GCA_030045215.1 Streptosporangiaceae bacterium
ACGTGCCGCTGGAGCACCGTACCCGCACGTCCACGTCCAGGATGTCGCCCGCCCGCCTGACGGCGTCGACCGTGAACGCGCTCACGGTCACGGGCCGCGCCGCCAGCTCCGGCGCGGCGCCGGCGCGCGCGAGCCGGTAGGACCGCTGCCCAGCCACCTTGATCGCGCTCACCCCCGGCGGAACCTGCTGGATCTCCCCGGTCAGGCTGCTGACCGCACGCTGCAGCCCGTCCTCGCCGACATTGATGGCGGGAACGAAGCCTATTACGGTGCCCTCGGCATCGTCGGTATCGGTTGCCTGACCGAGCCGGATCGTCCCGGTGTACTCCTTCTCCGTCAGCGCGAGATGCCCGAGCAGCCTGGTCGCCTTCTCCACGCCAACGATCAGTACGCCGGTCGCCATGGGGTCGAGCGTGCCCGCGTGGCCAACCCGCCGCGTCCCGGCGAGCTTGCGAATCTTCGCGACCACGTCGTGGGAGGTCCAGCCCTCCGGCTTATCGACGATGATCAGCCCGCTCTCGGCCGTCACTGAGCATCCAGAAGTTGTCGTAGCGCGGAGATGGCCGCATCCGGGCCACCGAGGGCGGAGAAACCGGCGGCCCGGATGTGGCCGCCTCCGCCCAGGGCAGTGCAGGCCGCCGCGACATCAACGAGTGACTTCGACCGGACTGAAGCCTGCCAGACACCCTCATCGTCTTCCTTCAGCACGACCGCTACCTCGGCTTCGGCGGTGCGACGGATCACGTCGATGACGGACTCGGCCGCGTCTAGCGGCAGGTTGCCCGCCTGCTTGCGGTCATCCCTGGTGACTGTTGTCCACACGAGCCCGAGGCCGGCGGCTGACGCGGGGTCGAGCACAGCCCGATCAAGCGATGCGGCCAGCATGCGGAGGTAGCCGAACGGCGCGGTGTCGTAGAGGTGGCGGGACACCACCCCGGGATCGATGCCGGTCGCGATCAGGCGGGCGGCTAGCTCGTGCACGGCCGGGGTGGTGGAAGAAAACTTGAACGACCCGGTGTCGGTGACCAGGCCCGCGTAGAGCCCGAGCGCCACGTCGGCGGTCAGCGGGATGCCCAGCCGGTCGACCAGGGCCGCGCCGACTACGGCGGTCGCCGCCGCGGATGGGTCCACGAGGTTGATCGTGCCGAACCGCGTGTTCGACGCATGATGGTCGAGCACGATCAGCTCGGCCGCGGCCTCGGCCGGTCCGGCCAGCAGGCCGAGCCGGTCGGCGCTGGCCGCGTCGAACGTCATCATCACGGCCGGGCGGGCCGGGTAATGGGAGGGCGGGCTCAGCAACGGGATGCCCGGCAGGAACCGGAGGATGTCCGGGACCGCGAACGGGTCATCCCCGAACGAGGCGACAACGTCGACCGGCCCGCCCGGGCGGCTGCTCAGCGCGGTTGCGATGGCCAGCATCGAGCCCAGGGCATCCGCGTCGGGGCGGACGTGGCAGGCTAGGCAGACCTGGTCGGCAGCGTCGAGGACCTTGACGGCTCGGGCCCAGTCAGCCTCGGCCACCGCTCCTCCGGCAGTCGTCACGGCCGTGCGCTTCTCCCCCCGTTGCCAGCCCGGCCCGGATAGGTCCCCAGCGGCCCTGTCGCCACGTCATCGTCGTCCAGATCGTCGTCGTCCGGATCGTCGTCAAACTGGTCGTCGACTAGGTCATTGCCCTCAGAATCGTCCTCGTCCACGCGGTTCGCGGGCTGGCGGTACGGGTCAGCGTCACCTGCGTGCACCGCATCGGCACGTACGGCCGCGACCTCAGCGTCGGCCTGCCTGGCCTTGGCCACGAGGTCCTCGATAGCGCGCGCGTTATCGGGCACCTTGTCCTCGACGAAGGTGATCGAGGGCGTGTGCTTGATCCCGGTCTGCCTGCCGACCTCGGACCGAATCAGGCCGGTCGCGCTGGCCAGCGCCGCGGCGGTGCCCGCCACTTCCTCCGGTGACCCGTACACCGTGTAGTACACGGTGGCCTCGCGTAGGTCACCGGTGACGCGAGCCTCGGTCACGGTCACGAATCCGAGCCGGGGGTCCTTGATCCGGCGCTCCAGCATCTCCGCGACGATCTCCGCGATCCGGTCGCCAAGCTTGTTTGCCCTCGTGCGGGGGGTTCCGGGGGGTCGTCCCCCCGAGCCCGCAGCAGCCTGGTTCATGGCGTCACTCCCCCTCGTCGGTGTGCAGCCGCTGGCGTGCGGCCAGCAGCTCGATCTCGGGGCGCTCCGCGACGAAGCGCTCGCATGCCTCAAGCACCTGCATGGCATTCGCCGCGGTCGAGCTGACCACCGCGATGCCGATCTCGGCCCGGCGGTACAGGTCGAGACACCCCGTCTCGCCGACGGCTACGCCGGGGAACCGGCGGTGCACCTCGGCGATGAGGGGCCTGACCACCGAGCGTTTCTGCTTCAGCGACCGGACGTCGCCCAGCAGCACGTCCAGGGTCAGGGCGCCCACGTACACGCCAGCCTCGATCTGCGCTCGCTCGCCGGGCCTGCGGGCCCGGCGAGCCGTTCGGCCCCGGTCAGGTCCGCGGCTTCTCCCGCAGCTCGAATGTCTCGATCACGTCGCCGACCTTGATGTCGTTGTAGCCGATGCCGATACCGCACTCGAAGCCTTCCCGGACCTCGGTAGCGTCGTCCTTGAACCGGCGCAGTGACTCCACGCTGAGGTTGTCCGAGACCACTACGCCATCGCGGATCAGTCGCGCCTTGCTGTTGCGGGTGATCGTGCCCGACCGGACGATGGACCCGGCCACGTTGCCGACCCGCGGGACCCGGAAGATCTCCCGGATCTCGGCGGTCCCGAGCTGGACCTCCTCGAAGATCGGCTTGAGCATGCCCCTGAGCGCGGCTTCGACCTCCTCGATCGCCTGGT
>JASIBJ010000284.1 GCA_030045215.1 Streptosporangiaceae bacterium
TCCCTCCCTGCGAAAGGCGTGCCCGGCGGCTGGCATGCGCGCAGCCGCCGGGTGTCGCTGTGCTGCGCGGTCGGCTACTCCTTGGCCTCGCCGCGCGGCTTCGGGCTGGGGCGCTCACCGGCGCTGGTCTTGGCCTTCGCGGTGGTCGTCCTGGCTGGGCGAGCGGCCTTCGGCCTGGCCGTGCGCGCCTTGGCCGGGCCTGCCTTGGCAGCACTCGGCTTGGCGGTGCTCACCTTGGCGGTGTCTGCCTTGGCCGTCCCCGGCTTCGCTGAGCTCGGCTCGGCCTGCGCCTTCTCCGGCTCTGGCTCCGCCTCCGGCTCCGGCTCTGCGGCCGGGGCAACAGGGCTGCTCTCCACGGGCGCCACGGTCACCTTCACCGACCGAGGCGGCTCGGCGTGCTCGCCGCGTCGGCTGGACGACAGCGAACCCGCCACGCGGGTCAGCCTGCTGACGCCCTCTGTCACCAGCGGGGTCCCAAGCTCGACCGCCTTGCCGGCCAGCTTGCGCTGGGTGGCGAGCATCTGGCCCGCGCTGTCGGCAAACTTCCGCTGAGTGGCGCGGGCCTGCCCGGCCAGATCATGGGCATGGCCACGGAGCTTGTCCGTGTTCGTCAGGTCGCTGACTGACGGCAGGTGCACATCCGGCCTCCGGAGCGGCAGGCTGGGCAGGACGGCCTTGGCGAGCTGATTGCCAGCGCGAACGGCACCGCCGACGGTCTCGCGGCCCTTGCGTACCTGGTCCTGGCGCTTGCGGAACCGCTCGTGGCCCTTGTGCACGGCGGCGGCCACCTGCTCCTGAACTTCCTTTGCGACGGCGCGAGTGTCCATCACTGAATCCTCCTCTGGGTCCAACATGCAAACTATATCAAGCGCACCGCGTAATTTGTCAAGCGGCCCAGCGCGCGACCAACCTGCCCGCGGCCCGCACCCAACAGGGAGGTTCACCTTCGCGTGTCGGGATGAGTCAGGTCAGGTGGACGCCGGTTCGCCTGCCGGACGCACCGTGAAACCGCGGTAGTTGTCGGCCGCGATCTCGTCACAGATCTGCCGGTAGGTGCCCACGCCGCCGATGTAAGGCATGAACACCCGCGCCTTGCCCGGCACGTTCGCGCCCATGTACCAGGAGTCGGCTTGCGGGAACAGGGTGAGCGACCCGACCTCGGCCACATGCTGCACCCAGCCAGCCTCTGCCTCCGGCGTTGCCTCAATCGCGACCGCGCCGGCCGAGCGCACGTGCGCGATGCAGTCGCTGATCCACTCCACGTGCTGCTCGATTGAGACGACCATGTTGCTGAGCACCGACGGGCTCAGCGGCCCGGTGATCGTGAAGAGGTTCGGGAAACCGGCGATCGCGATGCCGAGGTAGGTGCGCGGTCCGGCCGCCCATTCCTCGGCCAGGGATACGCCGTCGCGTCCGCGGATGTCGATCGTCTTCAGGGCGCCGGTCATCGCGTCGAATCCTGTCGCGAAGACGATCGCGTCGAAGTCGAACTCGCGCTCGGTCGTGCGCAGGCCGCCCGGCGTGAACTCGACCAGCGGCGTCTTGCGCAAGTCCACCAGGTGCACGTGCGGCTGGTTGAACGTCTCGTAATACCCGGTGTCCAGGCACAGCCGCTTAGTCCCGATCGGGAACGTGCGCGGCGACAGCGCCTCGGCGAGGTCGGGGTCGGTGACGACCGCGCGAATCTTGGCGCGGGCGAACTCGGCCGCGCTCTCGTTGGCCGACTCGTCGATGAGGATGTCGGCATAGCAGCTGATCAGGCCGACGATCTCGCCTTTTGCCCAGCCAGCCTCGTAGGTCGCCAGACGTTCGCGTTCCGGCACAGCGAGCGCGAGCTCGGTCGGCGGCTCGTCCGGGACCCCGTATCCCGAGGTCCGTTGCGCCTCGCGGTACGCGCGGTAGTTCGCCTTCATCTCGGCGACCTGGGCCGGGTCAAGCGGCCGGTTGCCGGCCGGCGTGGAGAAGTTAGGGGTCCGCTGGAACACGGTCAGGTCGGCGGCCTGCTCGGCGATCAGCGGAATGGACTGGATTCCGGATGAACCGGTTCCGATGACCGCCACTCGCAGGCCATCAAAGCGCACCTCGTCCTTGCCCCAGCGTGCGGTGTGATGCGTGCGTCCCTGGTAACGCTCGAGGCCTGGTACCTCGGGCAGCTTGAACGCCGAGAGGACGCCCGTGGCCATGATGACGAACTGCGCATCCACCTGCTCGCCAGCGTCCGTCACGACCGTCCACCTGGCCGTTGTGTCGTCCCAGCGCGCGCTGACCACTCTCGTGCCGAGGGTGATGTCGCGCAGCAGGTCAAACCGCTCGGCGACGTGGTTGAGGTAGCGCAGGACTTCGGGCTGAGTCGGGTACTTCTCCGTCCACTCCCACTCCTGCTCAAGTTCGGGGGAGAACGAATAGGAGTAAGCCAGGCTCGTGATGTCGCAGCGAGCGCCAGGGTAGCGATTCCAGTACCAGGTGCCGCCCACGCCGTCGCCGGCCTCGAACACCCGAGTGCTCAGCCCGAGCTCACGCAGCCGGTACAGCTGGTAAAGGCCAGAGAACCCGGCTCCGACGACTACCGCGTCCACGCTCTGCTGACCGGGCATGGCACCTCCCTCTACGGTCGCCGCCGCTTTTGGACGCTACCCCAGGCAAATTCGCACGGCAATCGGCGTTTGGTGCTGGCCATCCGTCGGGCGCGCCTCGGCCGCGCGGGTGCAGCAGCGGCCGCTCAGCCCTCGGTGTGCCTCATCGTTCGCCGTACATCAGCGAGCCGGGTGTGGTCAGTGGCTGGCCCGTCTCCAGCCAGGTCTTGAGGCCGGAGAGGACCATCGGCCAGCCGCCATAGACCTGGCTGCTGGCGCTCTCGCGCAGCTGGTCGTGGGTGACCCGCAGCCGGCATGAGTCGCGTATGGGCTCGATCTCCCAGGTGATCCTGGTGCTGCCCTCGTTCTTCGCCTCGTCACTCCACAGCGCGACCATCGACTGGACGAGCCGCCTGGGCGGGTCGACTTCGACGTTGACGCCCTCGCCGAGCAGTTGGCCGCTCGCGGCGTGACCGAACTCGAAATGCGACCCTGGGGCCCAGTCCGAGGTGATCGCGGCACCGAAGTGGTACTTCGCGCGAATCTCCGGGTTAGTGATCGCTTCCCAGAGCCGTTCCGGAGTGGTGCGGATGTAAATCTCGAAGACCTTCTCCATCGACTTCTCCAGATCTCGCTTGAGGTCGGACAGGCCGGCGGCCCACGGCTCGGCGTACTTGCTCACCCATCGGTCGTGGATGAGGCGGATCGGGACTGGGTTCAGGAAGTGGAGCTTCTGCCGGCCGTGTCGCTTGGTGACGATGAGGCCAGCTTCCTCGAGTTGCTTCAGGTGCTTCATGACCCCGAAGCGCGTCATCGGAAAGCGCTCTTCGAGCGCGCTCAGCGTCTGCCCGTCGCGCCGGAACAGTTCGTCGAGCAACTCGCGCCTGGTCGGGTCGGCGAGTGCCTTGAAGACCTCGTCCACGGCTCGAGAATAGGTGACCAATTAGTCACATGTCAACGAGGCTAACTCGTAACTTCCGGTGCCCCCAGTTCTGGCCGTCTGGGATGTGGCAGAGCGCCGGGGCCTCCTCTACCCCGGCGCTCCGCCGATGAGGATGATGGCGCCTGCTACCAGAGCCTCGCCCCCCGGCGCAGCACCAGGACGACGATCGCGCAGACCAGTGCTATCCACAGGACAGGCACAAGCGCCCAGGCGATCACGTGCAGGGCGGCAATGCAGACGATGACGACGAGGGCCAGAAGGATCAGGCGGCCAACGAGCCGGCTGGAGGACATGTGCTCTTCTCCCTAGTAACTGTGATGTGCGGTGGCGAACTCGAGCGGTGAGATCGCGGTGCTGCCTGCTGCGTGCTCACTTGCTTCGTTCACGGCTTCAGCCTGCTCCGGTGATCGGCCGCCGGGTATCCGGAAGAGCCCCGAGATGACCCGGAATGCCGGCCCGCCCCGACGGAGCGAACCCTGAGGCACGTTCTGCCCGGGCCGCCCAGGAGCCTCGCGGGATGACCGAGCCCGGGCGCGCGAACCACCGGACGCATCGCGTACACGCTGGCCAGGAGTGCAGCGGGCCAGAACGACCTGACATGCTAACCAGGTGACCGACGAAATCCGGGAGTCCGACACCCGGCGGGCGCGGCTGTGGCGGTTCGCGGAGTCCCGGCATGTCCCGCTGCGCGCGATCCTCGCCCTGGTCGGCGTCGTGGTCCTGGCCTTCCTCGCCGGCAAGCTGGTGGACCGGCTCCGCGGGGTCCTCCTGCTCTTCGTGGTCGCCGGGTTCATCGCCCTGCTGCTGAACCCGCTGGTGGTGACGCTTCAGCGGTTCCTGCGGCGGCGCGGGCTCGCCGTAACCGTAGTCGCCCTGCTGAGCGTCGCGGCGTTCGCCGGGCTCGCCGTCGCGTTCGGCTATCCCTTGATCAACGGCTTGTCCCACCTTGCCGACTACCTGCCGAGCTACGTGACCACCGCCGAGCACGGCAAGGGCTGGGTGGGCCGGCTGGTCACGAGGTACCACCTGCAGCAGTGGGTGACGAAGAACTCGCCGAAGCTCGTGGTGTACGCGAAGGACCTGGCTGCGCCGGCGCTGAGCCTGGGCGAGGGTGCGGCGTCGGTGGCGTTCGAACTGTTCACGATCTTCGTGCTGGTTGTCCTGCTGCTGCTCGAGGGGCCGAGGCTCCGGCAGGGCCTGCTCGACCTGATGCGGCCAAGCAGGGCGGCCCGCTTCAGCCTCGTCGCGAGCGAGGTGAATCGGTCGGTCGTTGGATTCATGCTGGGCGACTTCGCGACGTCGGTAATAGCCGGCCTCGTCGTGATGGTGACGCTGCTCGGGCTGGGCGTGCCCTTCCCGTTCCTGTGGGCGCTGTGGGTCGCCCTGGTGGACTTCCTGCCGATGATCGGGGGAGCGCTGGCCGGAATCCCTGTAGTGCTGTTCGCGCTGGCGCACGGGCTCGCGGCCGGCATCATCACGCTGGTCGTCTTCCTCGTCTACACCCAGCTCGAGAACCACGTCCTCAACCCAGTGATCATGAGCCGCACGGTCAAGATCAGCCCGCTGCTCGTGCTTGTCGCGATCTTGGTCGGCGCTTCGATCGGCAGTTGGATCGGCGGGCTCTTCGGCGGGTTCGTGGCGGCGCTGCTGGCCATCCCGTTCGCCGGTGCCATGCACGTGATCGTGCGCGAAATCTGGCGATCCACTGCGCCGAGCCAGGCGCGGTCGGCCGGGGCGCAGGCTAATGGGACCGCTGAATCGTCCGCGATCGGGGCGCTGCAGGAGGCAGCGGCTGCGGTCGAGCCGGATGTGGCCGCCGCGCCCGCGGGCCCGGCGACGCTCTCCGACTGAGTCACGAGCGCGGTCTCTTCCGCGCAGCGCCCCGGGGCCGCCGGGCCGACCAGCGCAGAGTATGGCCCGGTTCGGGGGCGCTCAGGGTGCGGGCATCAGGCCGTGCGAGGGGAACACCGCCATCCTGGTCGCCATGATGGCCTGGTCAATCGGATCGGCGGGGTCGCAGGCGGTCTCGAAATCGGAGAACCTGCCAGCGGCCCCTTCGGTCATCAGCTCGGGCGCGGCCTCGGCCGAGACCCGGCTCACGCATTCGCGCCAGGCCTGCGGCGTGGGAGTGGACGGGTCGATTGGCTCGCCTGCCGCCTCGGCCAGCAGGTGCGTCCATGACCTCGGGACTACCTGGACGAGCTGGTACCCGCCGCCCCCGGTGAGCAGAAAGCGCCCGCCCGCAGCGTGGGGGTTAGCTGGTAGCGGATGCGCGGGGCGAGGAATCCTCCGGCGCGCCGCGGCGGGTCCGCCGGATGGGCCGCTAGCTTGACGTAACTATCGCGCGCTAGATATACTGAGCAGAGTAATCTGGCAGAGATCTTACGAGGAGGAGAAATGGCCGATCAGGAGTATCAGAACGAGATCATGAAGGCGATCAGCAAGAGCCAGGCGGCCGTCGTGGAAGCCATCCAGAAGTGGGCCGCCACCGTCCACTCCATGAAGCCGGAGCTGCCCGGGCTGAACCTGCCGTTTGCCGACAGCCTGAACGTTGCCGACAAGCTGCCGAAGCCGGAGGACCTGGTGAAGAGCGCCTACGACTTCGCCGAGCAGCTGCTCGCTAACCAGCGCAAGTTCGCCGAGGACGTGCTCAAGGCGGCGGCCCCGCTCCGTGGCAGCGCTAACGGCCGTGACACGAGCAAGGAGGCGAGCAAAGCCTGACGAGCAGGCGAGGATGGTCCGAACCCCTGGATGCGAGCCGCATCGGGGGTTCGGTGCGCGTGAGCGACTTGCGATACTTGCTCCGCGCGCATTTGGCCACCAACCGCGAGCCTGGACGGGGAGAACCATGGCCAGCCAGTGGGATGCACAGATGGAGGCGTTCGGCGCGTTCATCCGCAGCCAGCGCAAGCTGGCTAACCTCACGCTTCGCCAGCTCGCCGAGCTGACGAGCCTGTCGAACCCGTACCTGAGCGAGCTGGAACGGGGCATGCACCAGCCGACGGTCCGGGTGCTCAAGCAGTTGTCCGACGCGCTCAACGTGTCGGCCGAGATGCTGCTAGCGCAGGCTGGCCTGCTGGAGCGCGAGGACGCCGCGCAGGCAGAACCTGGCCGGCCGGCCGCCGACAGCGTCGAGCGCGCGATCCGGACCGATGGCCAGCTCGACGAGAGCCAGAAGGCCGCGCTGCTGGCGGTTTACCAGAGCATGACCAGGGCGCAGCCGCCGCAGAGCTGAACGGCATGCTGGACTAGGTAGTTGTGCCGGTCAGGCCGGCCGGGCTGGGCCGTGCTGACTGGGCGGGCGGTGATCCGATGGCCGATTCATCCGTTCCCAGCACATATGCACTGTTGGCAGACGGCAGCACCGTGCACATCCGGCCCGCCGCGACTCCGCTGCTGACCCAGGAGGCGCTATTCGGCCAGGCCGGCATCATCGCCGCGCACAGCCTCGGTGAGCTGGTCGAGACCGCGGCGATGCTGCCGTGCCAGCCGCTGCCGGCCGGCCGGCGGGTCGCGATCGTCTCGAACGCAGGTGGCACCGGCGTCCTGGCCGCCGACGCATGCGCCGACGTCGGGCTGAGCGTGGCGGTCCTGACGCGATCGATCCGGGTGAAGCCCGTGCCGTTGTGTCGGGTTTTCTGGCCTCGAGCTCCGGCGGTGGCTGGCTGCCGGACGACGGGTGCGCCCGGCTGCTGGCCGCCTACCGGATCCCCCTGGTGACCAGCCGCCTCGTTACCGGCAGCGACGCGGCCGTTCGCGGTGTCGAGACGCTGATCGGAGTCGTGCAGGAGCCGGTATTCGGCCCGCTTATCGTGTTCGGGCTCGGGGGCGTGGCGTCCGAGGTGCTCGGCGACCACGTGGCCAGGCTGCCACCGCTGACCGACACCGATGAATATGGAAATTTTCGGCTGCCGAGCTTTCCCTACCCCCTTCTGCCGTGCCCGGATTCGGAGGACGATGGCAACGACGGCGTGGATCGGAGGTGGATCCTCGGTGAAG
>JASIBJ010000285.1 GCA_030045215.1 Streptosporangiaceae bacterium
GCCAGGCCGCGCTCGAACCGCAGCCGGCCCACGCGCCGGCGCAGCAGACCGGCGGTCAGCGCCAGGCCGGCCACACCCGCCGCGGCAACACCCGCGGCTGCCGGAATACGCCGTCTCATGCTGGGCGGGCCGCGCGAGCGCGGAGCATGATCCGCTGCCTGGCCTCCAGCACACCCGGCTCGCCGAGGTACACCGCATCGAGTACGCCGAGAGCCTGGCGGATCTCGGTGCGCCGCATCGCGGTGAGCGACGGAGCTCTGTAGCCGTAGAGCTGACAGGCCCACTCGGGCAGCGAAATGACCGCCGCCTCACGGATGTCCTGCCAGATCTCGGCGACTTCCTCGTCCAGGCCGGGTGGGTCAAGCAGGTACGCCATGGACTCCTTCGCGGCCGCGCTACAGCGCAACTGCGGCCGCACCGACTCCATGAACCTGTCAAGTTCGGCCACGCTCGAGGGCGCCTGGCCGCGCGGCACGCCGACGATCTCGGCCGCCACCGTCATCTCCGCGACGTACTGGTCGGCATCGTCCTCGGTCAGCTCGTCTCCGAACAGCGCGCAGGCCGCGATGCCGGAGTCGACCAGGGCGGCATGGACCCACAGCAGCAGCGCGGGGTCACTCGCGGCGTACGGCCGGCCGGTCTCGTGGTCCACTCCCGTCACGTGTTCGTGAATCCTGCGCACTCGGGCGGCGGCCCGCTCGGCCACCCCTCGTTCCCCGAAAAGAACCGTGGTGACATACGAAGAGGTGGCCGCGAGCCTGCCCACTGGATCAGCGCGCCAGGCGCTGTGCTGGTCGACTCCGGCCATGGCGAGCGGATGCAGCGCCTGCACGAGCAGGGAGCGCAGGCCCGCTACGGGCGAGGAGAGGTCGCCGGCCACCCGCCAGGCCAGGCTGGCAGGCCCGAAGAACCCCTCACCGGGCGAGTCCGGGATTGCCGAGGCGAACGCCGCCGCGGACCTCTCAATCAGCCCGGCCGCGTCCGCGTACTGACTCATGCGATTCACGGTACCTACTCTGCTGGCGTCCGTCCCTGTGAGTCCGGGCACTCAGCTGCCGGTGAGGCCGTCCCGGCCGGCCGGGGCGTCCCAGTCGAGCAGCGGGCCATCGGGCACGATCCTGCTCGGGTTCAGGTGCGGGTGGGTGATGTAGTAGTGCCGCTTGATCTGGTCAAACTTGGTCGAGTTGCGGAACGCGGGGAGCGCGTAGAGGTCGCGCGCATACGCCCACAGGTTCGGGTAGTCGGCGATCCGGCGCAGGTTGCACTTGAAGTGGGAGTAGTACACCGCGTCGAACCTGACCAGAGTGACCCACAGGCGCACGTCCGCCTCGGTGAGCGTGCCGCCGGCCAGGTACCGCTGCCCGGCGAGGCGCCGCTCGAGCTGGTCGAGCGTGGCGAACAGCGCGGTGACGGCCTCGTGGTAGCTGTCCTGCGTGGTCGCGAATCCGGCCCGGTAGACGCCGTTGTTAACGGTCGCGTAGACCAGTTCGCTGATCTCGTCGATCTGCGGCCGCAGGGGCTCGGGATAGAGGTCGTAGTCCGCATCCGCCCACTGCGTGAACTGGGTGTCCAGGTCGATCGTGATGTCGGGGAAGTTGTTACTGACGATCTTGCTCGTCCGCTTGTCCCAGAGCACCGGGACCGAAATGTGCCCGTCGTAACCGGGCTCGGTCGCGTCATAGGCCTCCCTGAGGAGGGAGAACCCGTTCACCGGGTCGAGGCCGTACCCATCACCCTCGCGGAACGCCCAGCCGCGGCCGTCTCTTATCGGGTCGACGGCCGACAGCGAGATTACATCCTGCAAGCCGAGCAGCTCGCGCACGATAGCGGAACGAGTGGCCCACGGGCAGGCCCAGGAGATGTAGAGGTGATAGCGGCCAGGCTCGGCCTTAAACCCGCTGGATCCATCGGCGGTGATCCGGCCCTGGAACGGGTACGGGGGGCGGACGAACTCGCCCGGCCTGGGCGCCGGTCGTTTCGGGCGGAAATCTCCGTAGTCACCGAATGTGGCGAAATCAACCGGGCTGGCCCCGCTCGCCTGCGTCGTGCTGGTCGTGCTGGTCATGGCGCCTCCGGGTTCGCAAGTTTTCTGCCGAGTGCTGGCCAGCCGCTACAACAAGCCTGCCCCGGGCTTGCCTTCCCGCGGCCGGCTCGGCCGACCGTCAGCACAGGTACGCCAGCGACTGACCGTGCTGCTCGCGATAGTCGGCCAGCAACTCCCGCGCCACGGTGCTGCCGGGGACCAGCGGGTGCAAGGCGAGGGCCACGGCGGCGAGCCCGGCGTCGCCGGCCATCGCTGCCTCGACGGTGGCGCGCTCGTACTCCTTGACCTGTTCCACCAGTGCGCGGGCCGACCTTGGCAGCTCCTGCACCGGCTCGGGGACCAGGCCGTCCTGGCTGACTCTGGCCGGCACCTCGACGATGTCGTCGGCCGCGAGCGCAGCGATGGTGCCGTCGTTCGGGATGTTGACGATCACGCGGCCTGGCCGGTTGCCGGTGAGCCCGTCGATCACGCGCAGCGCGAGGCCCTCGTAGCCGCCGATACGGGCCGCGCCGATCGGGGGCTGCGTGATCGAATCCTGGCGAGCCCGCGCCGCGGCCTGCCCACTGTCGCCGTGCATGTCCGTGCGCATGTAGGTGTCGCGCCGGACCGCAAGAAGCTGGGCGTACGCCGACCAGGCCTCCTCGGCACCGCCGTCGGCAAAGCTCTTGGCCACTGCAGCCAGCAGCTCGGCATTGAGCTGCTCGATGTCCTGGCCGCGGCTGGTGCCGGCCGAGGCGACGCCGCGGACGTAGCGCTGCGGGTCGTAGTAGAAGTAGACGTATTCGGTCGGGAGGGCATCGACCCGGCGGATCAGCGCCGGGTCGAAGGCGCTGAATCTGTGGTCGGTCGCCTGCAGCTCCTCGAAGCGGTCGATGAGCTCGCCGATCCGCTCCACGCCATCGATCACGGCGGAGGTGATCCAGCCCAGGTGATTGAGGCCTGAGT
>JASIBJ010000286.1 GCA_030045215.1 Streptosporangiaceae bacterium
GAGCCAGCCGCGACGACCCAGCGACCCGCCCGCCATAGCAGCGCACCGGGAAGCAGCACGAGGCCGAGCGGCAGCATCCCGATCGGGCCGGTGCCGCGCAGCGCGAAGCCGACGTGCTGGCCGACGAGCCAGAGCACCACGCCGGTGCGAAGCACCGACGGCAGGCCGAGTCCGGCGTGCGGCGCCGCTATCCACCCCACCAGCACCAGCACGATGACCACCGCCAGCCCGGAGGCGGTCACCGCGGCGGCCGCGATCGCTCCGGTCATGATCAGCGGCCGGACCGGGTCCTCGGCCGGCGTGGCCGCGCCGCCCCCGGACCTGCGCTGGCTGCGCGCGCGAACGGCGGAAGCAGTCACAAGACTCAAGCCTGGCAATCCAGCGCGCTTCGGCCAACCAGGCGCGCCGCGCGAGGCGGCAGCAGGTTCCGGCGGGCCCTGACGGTCGCCGCAACCGGGACCACGCGCGTGCTACGAACTAACGGCGCGCACGACCCGCGAACCAGCGGCGCGCACGACCCGCGAACTAGCGGTGCGGCGCGCACCACCAGTGAACCAGCGGCGCGCACCACCAGCGAACCAGCGGCGCGCACCACCAGCGGCCTCGGTGCCCGCCGGTTAGCCGGCCCCCATGATGTCCCGGACCAGCCGTGCCGTTCCGCTCGGCGTGCGCCCCACGCGGACCCCCACCTTTTCCAGGGCTTCCTTCTTAGCCTGGGCCGTGCCGGCCGAGCCGGAGATGATCGCGCCCGCGTGGCCCATCGTCCTGCCCTCGGGGGCGGTGAACCCGGCTACGTAGGCGACGACAGGCTTGGACACGTTCTTCTCGATGTAGGCCGCGGCCCGCTCCTCGGCATCGCCGCCGATCTCGCCGATCAGCACGATCGCGTCGGTCTCCGGGTCCTCCTGGAACGCCTGGAGACAGTCGATGTGCGTCGTGCCGATGATCGGGTCACCGCCGATGCCGACTGCCGTGGAGAACCCGATATCCCGCAGTTCGTACATCATCTGGTAGGTCAGCGTGCCCGACTTGGATACCAGGCCGATCCGGCCTTCGGAGGTGATATCCGCCGGGATGATGCCGGCGTTGGACTTGCCGGGCGAAGCCACGCCAGGGCAGTTCGGGCCGACGATCCTGGTGGCGTTGCCCTTGGCGCACGCGTACGCCCAGAACTCGGCGGTGTCGTGCACGGGTATTCCCTCGGTGATCACGACCGCCAGGGGGATGCCTGCATCGATGGCCTCGATCACCGCGCCCTTCGTCCCGGTCTCCGGAACGAAGATCACCGAGACATCCGCGCCCGTCTCCGCCATCGCGTCGGCGACCGTGCCGAACACGGGCACGCTGTGGCCCGCCAGTTCGACGGTCTGGCCGGCCTTGCGCGGGTTGGTGCCGCCGACCACGCTCGCGCCGGCCGCGAGCATCCGGGCGCCGTGCTTGCGTCCTTCCGACCCGGTGATGCCCTGCACGATGATCTTGCTGTCCGCGTTCAGGAAGATAGCCATCTCATGCTCCCGCGGTGGCCGCAGCGGCCAGTTCGGCGGCGCGTCGTGCCGCATCGTCCATCGTGGCGACCTGCTCGACCGCGGGGATGCCGGCATCGTCGAGGATCCGCCGACCCTCGGCCGCGTTGTTGCCGTCCAGGCGGACCACGATCGGGTGGCGCACCACCTCGCCCCGCTCGGCCAGCATCCCGATGGCGGACACGATGCCGTTGGCAACCGCGTCGCACGAGGTGATGCCGCCGAAGACGTTCACCAGCACGCTCTTGACGTTCGGGTCGGACAGAACGATGTCCAGGCCATTGGCCATTACCTCGGCCGAGGCGCCACCGCCGATGTCCAGGAAGTTCGCGGGCCTTACGCCGCCGAAGTCCTCCCCTGCGTACGCGACCACATCCAGGGTCGACATGACCAGGCCCGCCCCGTTCCCGATGATCCCGACCTGGCCGTCGAGCTTGACGTAGTTCAGGTGCTTGGCCTTGGCCCGCGCCTCCAGCGGGTCGGCGGCGCTCGGGTCGGCGAACCGGTTCCAGTCGTGCCGGTACGCCGCGTTGTCGTCGAGCGTGACCTTGGCGTCCAGCGCCACCAAGCCGCCGCTGCTGGTGTAGACGAGCGGGTTGACCTCAACCAGCGTCGCGTCCTCGCCGGTGAACACGGCCCACAGCTGCTCGGCCAGGGCAGCGGCGCCGGCCTGCGCCTCTTCCGGCAGCGCGCCGCCACGCACGATCTCCAGTGCCTTGCTGGAGTCGATGCCGGTCAGCGGGTCCACCTGGATCTTGGCCAGCGCCTCGGGCCGCTCGCGGGCGAGGTCCTCGATCTCCATGCCGCCCTCGACGGTGCACATGGACAGGAACGTGCGCTCGGACCGGTCAAGCAGGAAGGAGAGGTAGAACTCCTTGGCGATGTCGGTATCTCCGGCGACCAGCACCGAGTGCACGGTATGGCCCTTGATGTCCATGCCGAGGATCTTGCTTGCCTTCTCCTCCGCCTCCTCCGGCGTATCGGCCAGCTTCACTCCGCCTGCCTTGCCGCGACCGCCGGTCTTCACCTGCGCCTTGATCACCACCAGCGGCTTGGCGCCCGGGCGCGCCACGGCGAATTCCTCGGCGATCTGCCTGGCTTCTGCTGGGGTCGTGGCCACCCTGCCTTGCGGAATCGGGACGCCGTACTCGGCGAATAGCTCCTTCGCCTGGTACTCGAACAGGTCCACTCGGGTCCGTCCTTCGTGCTCGGATTGCGTTCACGGGCAAGACGGCCCGGCCACCAGAGGGCGTGCCGGGGCTAGCCCGCCCGGTGGCAGCCTAGTCCGCTGCCCGCATGCACCTCACCCTGGGTGCATCGGCCCGGCCTACGGGTGCTGGTGCGCAGCCTTGCTGCTGCCCAGGGCCGACTGGACCCACTCGACGATCTCGGTGGTCGTGGCGCCCGGCGTGAAGAGCTTGGCCACGCCCATCCGCTCCAGCTCGGCGATGTCCGCGTCGGGGATGATGCCGCCGCCGAACACGACGATGTCCTCGGCACCGCGTTCCTTGAGCAGCTCGAGCACGCGGGCGAACTGGGTCATGTGCGCGCCCGACAGCACCGACAGCCCAATCGCGTCGGCGTCCTCCTGCAGCGCCGCGGCCACGATCTGCTCAGGGGTCTGGTGCAGCCCGGTGTAGATCACCTCGACGCCGGCATCGCGCAGCGCTCGGGCCACGACCTTCGCGCCACGGTCGTGACCGTCAAGGCCAGGCTTGGCGACTATCACCCGGATGCTGCTCATGAGTCCTCCGACCAGGTCCCGACGCGGCGCCATCAGGCACCGAATTCAGGGTAACCGCCCTGGTTGACCGCGTGCGCGTCAGGCGCGACAGGCACCGCGCGCAGCGGCCCGTCGCCCCCAGCACCGCGGCGGCCCGTCGCCCCGCCCAACACCGCGCCGGCCCGTCGCCCGTACTGAACACCGCGAGCGGGCGTGCTAGAAGTGAAGCATGTCGGATTACTCGGTGCTGCCGGCTGGGGCTGGCGAGCGGCTCAACGTCCGCGGCAGCACATTGCTGTTCAAGGCCGTTGCGGCGACCACCGGCGACGCGTTCTCTCTGCATGAGCGGCATGTGCCGGCCGGCGGCAGGCGCCCGCCACCGCATGTGCACCCCGACCGCGTCGAGGCTTTCTGGGTGCTGGAGGGCGAGGCCGAGTTCGAGCTCGACGGCGAGGTGAACCGGGCGGGCGCCGGCAGTTTCGTGCTCGTTCCCGGCGGCGTCGCGCACACCTTCGGCGCGACCGCCGACGTAGCCGCGCGCATCCTGGTGCTGCACGCGCCTGCGCTCGACGACTATTTCCGCGAACTCGCCGAGCTCTGGGCCGGCGACGCTTTCCCCGAGCGCGAGGTCGAGCTCGACCTGATGCGACGGCACGGGATGCGCCCAGTCTGACTCAGCCCGCGAGGCCGGAACGAATCGGGCATTCCGGGCTATGGAGCGCCCCCGTCCCCACTCCCTGTAAGTTGTCCCGTCGCATAAGCGATATGCCCGGATATAACGACAGCGAAAATCGGGAGAACTTACAGGGAGTCAAATGTCGGAGCCCTTGGCCACCGATGCCGCAGCCCGGACAAGGCCACGCTAAGCCCCTAGAGCTTCTCGATCGGCGCGTACCGCAGCAGGAGGTGCTTGATTCCGTAATCCTCGCCGAAATCGATCTTGGCCTCGGGATCGTCGCCCCTGCCCTCGACCGACAAGACGGTGCCCAGCCCGTAGGAGTCATGGTTGACCCGGTCACCAGGCTGGAGCGTGGGGACGGGCCGGTTCCCGAGGGTGCGCACTCCCGGCCGCCTGGCCAGCCGTTCGGAAGCGGGCGGCGCGGCCGCCGACTCGTCCCGGCGCCAGTCGATCAGGTGATCGGGCACTTCCGAAAGGAACCTGGACTGCTTGTGATATCCGGGCCGGCCGAACCACGTGCGAGTCGCCGCTCTGGTCAGATACAGTCGCTGCTCCGCCCGCGTGATCCCGACGTAGGCCAGGCGCCGCTCCTCCGCCAGCTCGCGGTCATCCCCCATCGACCGCTCGTGCGGGAAGACGTTCTCCTCCAGGCCGGTCAGGAACACGACGGGAAACTCCAGGCCCTTTGCCGTGTGCAGCGTCATGAGCGTGACCATGCCGCCGTGCTCCTCGCCTTCCGGGATCTCGTCCGCGTCGGCGACCAGGGAGACCTGCTCCAGGAACTCGTTGAGCGTCCCGTCGGGGAACCGGGCGTCGAACTCCCGCGCCACCGCGACCATCTCGTTGACGTTCTCGATCCGGCTGGCGTCCTGCAGGTCGGTCGACGCCTCCAACTCGGCGACGTAGCCGGTGCGCTCCAGCACCGCGGCCGCCACGTCGCCTACCGGCGATCCCGCCTCGACCATCCCCCGGAACTCGGTCATCAGGTCGTTGAAGCCCTCGATCGCCCGAGCCGACCGGGCCGCAAGACCCGGCACGTCGCCCGGCCGCGCCAGCGCCGCGGCGAAACTGATCTTGTCCCGGCTGGCCAGCGCAGCCACGTACTCCTCGGCCCGGTCGCCGATGCCGCGCCGCGGCGTGTTGAGCACCCGGCGCAGCGACACCTCGTCATCGGGGTTCGCGATCAGCCGGAGGTAGGCCAGCAGGTCGCGCACCTCGCGCCGCTCGTAGAACCGGACGCCGCCGACGACCTTGTACGGCAGGCCGGACCGGATGAACACCTCCTCGAACACCCTGGACTGTGCGTTGGTCCGGTAGAACACCGCGACCTGCCCGGGCGCGGCCAGGCCCTCATCGGCCAGCCGGTCCACTTCCTCGGCGACGAACGCGGCCTCGTCGTGCTCGCTGTCGGCCACGTAGCCGGTGATGGGCGGGCCGTCCCCGGCGTCCGACCAGAGGTTCTTGGGGATGCGGCCCGGGTTCTGCGAAACCACCGCGTTCGCGGCGGCCAGGATGTTCTGGGTCGAGCGGTAGTTCTGCTCGAGCATGATCACCTGAGCGCCGGCGAAGTCCCGCTCGAACTCCTCAATGTTGCGGATCGTCGCGCCGCGGAACGCGTAGATCGACTGGTCGGCGTCACCGACCACGGCCAGCTCAGCCGCTGAATCGGTACCCGCCCCCGCCAGTTCCCGCACCAGCACGTACTGCGCGTGGTTGGTGTCCTGGTACTCGTCGACCAGCACGTGCCGGAAGCGCTCGTGGTACTCGGCAGCCATGTCGGGAAACGCCTGCAGCAGGTTGACCGTCACCATGATCAGGTCGTCGAAGTCCATCGCGCCGGCGGCGACCAGCCGGCGCTGGTACTCGCCGTACGCCTCGGCCAGCGCCTTCTCCCGGTAGCCGCTGGCGCGCCCCGCCACGGTCTCGTAGTCGATCAGCTCGTTCTTCAGCGCCGAGACCTGGTTGGCCATCGCCTTGGGCGGGTGGTACTTGACGTCCAGGTCGAGCTCACGGCAAACCATGGCCATCAGGCGCTGCGAGTCGGCCTGGTCATAGATCGAGAAGCTGGACGGGTAGCCGAACCGCCTGGCCTCCCGGCGCAGGATCCGCACGCAGGCGGAATGGAAGGTCATGACCCACATCGAGCGCGACCGCGCCCCGGTCAGCGTCGCGACCCGGCTCGCCATCTCACCCGCCGCCTTGTTCGTAAAGGTGATCGCCAGGATCTGCCTCGGCTCGACCTCACGCTCAGCCAGCAGGTAGGCGATCCGGTGGGTGAGGACCCGCGTCTTACCCGAGCCGGCCCCGGCCACGATCAGCAGCGGGCTGCCTTCGTGCACGACAGCGGCGCGCTGCTGCGGATTGAGTCCGTCCAGGAGTGCGTCGACGGCCAGTGCGGTCACGTGCCAAGCCTAGGCGGTCGCGCCGACAGCCGGGGGCCGCCTAGCCGGCGGCCTCACGCCCGTGACAGGCTCAGCGCCGCCAGGGGACCCGCGACGATGTCCGCCGGGACGATTTCGACCCGGCACGGGGTCGGGCCCAGGCCAAAAGGCCCGCGCCGGGATACCCCGGCGCGGGCCCTCTGCCGAGCGGGCGCTTAGTTGTCCGGCACCAGGGTCGGGGTTGACCGGGTCAGCGTCTCCTTGCGGAAGAACGCCGGGTGAACGATCCGCATGTAGACGAACCCCAGCACGCCCGCGAGCGCCGAGAAGAACGCGATCAGGAAGATACCGCCGATCTTCCAGTGCAGGCCGGGAACCTCCCAGTGGGTGAGGCTGTTGGTCCACACCCAGTCGGACTGCAGGCTGTAGATGCCGGCCAAGTACATGATGAGCCCGCCAAGCAGCGGCAGGATGCCCTGCATCCAGAGGTTCCGCATGCTGCTGGTCAGCGTCTTGCGGTAGTACCAGACGCACGAGAAGGCGGTCAGGCCGTAGTAGAAGGCGATGTAGAGCCCGATCGCGGTGACCGCGTCCCCGATCAGGTTGCCGCCCGATAGGTAGTTGAACGGGACATAGATAGCGATCGAGATCAGGCCCATCACGACGGTCGACACGGTCGGCGTCAGGAACCTGGGATGAACCCTGGAGAATGACTTCGGGATGGCCTGGTAGGCCGCCATCGACAGCGTCGTGCGGGCCGTCGGCAGGATGGTCGTCTGGGTAGAGGCAGACGCCGACGTGAGCACCATCAGGACCAGCAGCTTCGTCAGGAAGATGCCGAAGGCGCCACCGCCGAACACCGCGCTGCCGAGTACCGACAGCACGTCGAAGTAGTGCGCCGGGTTGGTCAGGCCGATGCCCTTCGTGCCGATACCCGCGAACGCCTGAACGCCGAAGATGGTCACCGCGTAGCAGACCAGCAGGATGACGGTAGAGATGATCGCCGCCCGCCCCGGCGTCCTCGCCTTGTCCTTGGTCTCCTCGTTGATCGAGACCGCCGTGTCCCAGCCCCAGTAGATGAACAGCATCAGGATCAGGCCGTTGACGAACGCCGAGAACGTCAGGCCGGAAGGCCAGAGCCAGCCGATCGACGGAGCGACCGCGGTCACCGGCGGGTGAGCGCCGGTGGCCTTGATCAGCGAGGTGATCGCGAGCACGAACAGCATGATGATCTCGACGGTCAGCAGGATGCGCTGGAACCAGACCGATACCTCGATGCCGATGTAGCAGATGGCTGTCATCGCCACGATCCAGCCGATGCCGATGAGAAGCACCCAGCCGCTAGTGGGTTCACCGCCGATCCCGTGCGCCCCGAAGAGCTCGAACACGTACTGTCCGGCTACTTGAGCCAGGCTGGCCATGACGAGGATGTCGGCGGCGACGATCGCCCAGCCGCCGGCCCAGCCGGTCTTCGGCCCGAACGCCCTGGTAGCCCACGTGAACGTCGTCCCGCAGTCCGGGTCGGCCTTGTTCATCTCGCTATAGCCGATCGAGCACAGCAGCATGGGTATGAACGCGAGCAGGGCGAGCGCGGGCGACTTCAGGCCCACGGCCAGCACCACGAAGGCCAGCGTCGCCGCCAGGCTGTAGGCAGGAGCGGTGGAGGCGACTCCCATCACCACGCTCGAGATGAGACCTACAGCCTCGCTCTTAAGCCCTTTGTCCTTGTACTCCTCTACCGGCTGTAGCTCAGAAGTGGTTACTGCCATCCTGGCTACCCCCTCCTCGAGTGCCCGAGCGGAGCGGGCTACTTGTCGGTCACACTAAGTCACGGTACGCGAGCGACTCACCATCGCGCGAGCCGTGGCCACTAGGTGCCACGGTTCTAGCACGCTTTTGCCATCATGGCAACGATTTCAGTCGTAACGTGTGTAAATTGCAACTGGACTAGTCGATAGCAGGGCCACGCCCGGGTCTAGGATCGCAGAATGCGGATACTCCTCATCGGGGCGGGCGGGGTGGGCACTGCCTTCGCCCAGATTGCCGCCCGCCGCCCGTTTGCCGAACTCGTCATCGCCGACTACGACCTCGCCAGGGCGCAGCGCGCCGCTGCGGCGAAGGACTCCTATACGGCGGTTCAACTCGACGCCAGGGACCAGCAGGCGATCGAGAGCCTGCTGGCCACCCACCACTGTGACGTGCTGATGAACGCCGCTGACCCGCGCTTCGTCATGCCGCAATTCGACGCCGCGCTCACGGCCGGGGTGAACTACCTGGACATGGCCATGTCCTTGTCCCATCCCGACCCGAAGGAGCCATATGCCAAGACCGGGGTCAAGCTCGGCGACGACCAGTTCGCGGTGGCCGACGAGTGGGAGCAGGCGGGCAAGCTCGCCCTGGTCGGGATCGGCGTCGAGCCTGGCCTGTCGGACGTATTCGCCCGGCACGCCGCCGACACGATGTTCAGCGAGATCAACGAACTCGGCGTCAGGGACGGCGCGAACCTCTCCGTGGCTGGCTA
>JASIBJ010000287.1 GCA_030045215.1 Streptosporangiaceae bacterium
GCGTGGGCACGGTCGACATGACCGGCCTGGTCGCTGCCCTGGCCGTCTCGGGGGAGCGACCCCACGTACCCCCCGGATGGGCGATGGAACCGTCAGCCCGGCTGGCCAGGGTCGCGGCCGAGCTGCTCGTCACCGCCGAGGCCAGCGGCAACCTGGTCGTGCTGCGAACGCCGGCCGGGGCCGCACAGCTGCTGGCCTCGGCCATCGACCACTCGGGCTGGCGGGCCGTCCTCGGCACGGTCGGCGGCGACGACACCGTGCTAGTGATCGCCAGGGACCCGGACGGGGGCGAGGAACTAGCCAGGGCCTTCCTGCGGCTGGCCGAGCGCAGCGGCACGGGCGGCCGGAGGACAGATACGTGACGTGCGTGCAGCGAAGGAAAACAGGAGGTACCCGCGGTGACTGAGAAAGTCGTGCTCGCCTATTCCGGCGGCCTGGACACATCGGTGGCGATCGGCTGGATCGCGGAGCAGACCGGCGCGCAGGTCATCGCGCTCGCGGTCGATGTCGGCCAGGGCGGCGAGGACCTGGACACGGTCAGGGAGCGGGCGCTTGCCTGCGGCGCGGCGTCGGCCGAGGTAATCGATGCGCGCGCGGAATTCGCCGCGGACTTCTGCATGCCCGCGCTGCTGGCGAATGCGCTCTACATGGACCGCTACCCGCTGGTCTCGGCCCTGTCGCGCCCGCTGATCGTCAAGCACCTGGCCAGAGTGGCCATCGAAAGCGGCGCGAGCATGGTCGCCCACGGCTGCACCGGCAAGGGCAACGACCAGGTGCGGTTCGAGGTCGGGCTGGCGGCGCTGGCGCCCGATGTCGTCTGCACCGCCCCGGTCAGGGACTCCGACATGACCAGAGACAAGGCGATCGCGTTCGCGGCGGAAAAGGAGCTGCCGATCAACGTCACGTCCAGGTCCCCGTACTCGATCGACCAGAACCTGTGGGGACGCAGCTGCGAGACCGGGCACCTGGAGGACATCTGGGAGGCGCCGCACGACGACGTCTGGGGGTACACCGACGACCCGGCTGCGGGCAAGCCCGGCGAGGAGATCACGATCAGCTTCGCGGCGGGACTGCCGGTGGCGCTTGACGGCAAGCCGCTGACGCCGCTGGCGATGATCACCGAGCTGAACGCGCTGGCCGGGGCGCACGGCATCGGCCGGATTGACATGGTCGAGGACCGGCTGATCGGGATCAAGAGCAGGGAGATCTACGAGGCGCCCGGCGCGATGACGCTCATCGCCGCGCATTCGGAGCTGGAGAGCGTGTGCCTCGAGCGCGACCTGGCCAGGTTCAAGCGGCAGGTCGAGCAGCGCTGGACCGAGCTGGTCTATGGCGGCCTGTGGTACTCGCCGCTAAAGCAGGCACTCGACGCCTTCCTGGTGGAGGCGTCCGGTCCGGTCACCGGCGACGTCCGGGTGCGGCTGCAGGGTGGCCGCGCGGTCGTGACCGGCCGGCGCAGCCCCGCCGCGCTCTACGACTACGAGCTCGCCACCTACGACTCCGGCGACATGTTCGACCAGTCGCTGGCCAAGGGCTTCGTCGAGCTCTGGGGCCTGCCCAGCAAGATCGCCGCGGACCGAGACCGGCGGGCGGCGGCGCATTCAGCCTGAGCCGAGTAAGTTGCGCCGGACCGCCCTGACCGATTACATGATCGGAACGTCAGGCCGAGCCGGAAGGGATGACGTGGCAGATACCGAGCCGAATCCGCCGTCGCCGGTGCGGCTGTGGGGCGGCCGCTTCGAGTCCGGTCCGGCCGAGGCGCTGGCCCGGCTGTCGGTCAGCGTTCAGTTCGACTGGCGGCTCGCGCCGTATGACCTGCTGGCCTCCGCCGCGCACGCGCGCGTCCTGCACACGGCCGGACTGCTGTCCGACACCGAGCTGGCGCGGCTGACGAACGCGCTCGACCAGCTCGGACGGGCCTGCCGGGAAGGCAGGTTCCGGCCCGCGGCGAGCGACGAAGACGTGCACACGGCGCTCGAGCGCGGCCTGCTCGAGCAGGTCGGCTCGCTCGGAGGGAAGCTGCGAGCCGGGCGCAGCCGCAACGACCAGATCGCGACCGACCTGCGGCTGTACCTGCGTGACCACGCCCGGCTGATCGCCTCCCGGCTGGTCGAGCTCGAGGAGGCGCTGATCGGCCAGGCCGAGCGGCACCTCGGAACCACGGCGCCTGGTCTGACCCACTTGCAGCACGCGCAGCCGGTCCTGCTCGCGCACCAGTTGCTGGCGCACGTGCAAGCGTTCAGCCGGGACGCGGGCCGGCTGCGGGACTGGGACAAGCGGGCCGCCGTCAGCCCGCTCGGCGCCGGCGCGCTGGCCGGGTCCTCGCTGGCGATCGACCCCGAGGCGGTCGCGGCCGAGCTGGGATTCGAGTCCGCCGCGGAGAATTCGATGGACGCGGTCAGCGACCGGGACTTCGCGGCCGAGTTCTGCTTCGCGGCCGCGCTGCTCGGCGTGCACCTGTCGCGACTGGGCGAGGAGGTCGTCCTCTGGTCGACGCACGAGTTCGGCTGGGTCGAGATCGACGACGCGTACGCGACCGGCTCGTCGATCATGCCGCAGAAGAAGAACCCGGACGTGGCCGAGTTGGCGCGGGGCAAGGCCGGCCGGCTGATCGGTGACCTGACCGGCCTGCTGACCACGCTGAAGGGCCTGCCCCTCAGCTACAACCGGGATCTGCAGGAAGACAAGGAGCCGGTGTTCGACGCGGTCGACACGCTGCTCGTGGTGCTGCCAGCGATGGCCGGCCTGGTTGGCACGCTGCGGTTCCACACCGAGCGGATGGCCGGCTCGGCGGCCGCCGGGCACGCGCTCGCGACCGAGCTCGCGGACCTGCTTGTCCGGCGGGGCACCCCGTTCCGGGAGGCGCACGAGGTCGTGGGGCACCTGGTGGTGTGGTGCCAGGTACACGACTGCGAGCTGGGCGAGGTCAGCGACGAGGACCTGGCCAAGATCTCGCCGCTGCTGACGCCGGACGTGCGCGACGTACTCACCGTCGACGGGGCTCTCGCGGCCAGAGCGAGCCGCGGTGGCACCGCTCCGGTCCGGGTGGCCGAACAGCTGGCCCGACTCCGACTGGCCGTGGAAGAACAGGCCGCCTGGGCCGCCGGCTGACCTGCGGCCCTAGGTGCCCCGGCAGGCACCCTTGTCCAGGACTGTCATGCCGCCGAGAAACGCGTAGAAGTACTTGTGGACCGGGCAGTACCCGTACTGTCGCAGGGTCCGCAGCGCCTGCTCGGTCAGGGCGGTCGGGAGTCCATGGGGAAGATTGAGTTGCAGGAGGAAGACGGTCCTGGCGTGCGGATGGGCAGCCATGAGGCGGCCGACCGCGGCAGGCGTGACGTGCCACACCGGGAGCGCGTCGCTGGCCGCGACCCTGGGTAGCCTGGCGGCCCGCGCCGGGTAACCCTGGTAGCCATCCATGTAGTACAGCCAGCCCTCGCCGTACCAGAACGGCGGTTGCCGACTGGTGCGAATGATGGCAAGGTCGCCAGGACCGGCCAGCACGCGGGCCTGTGCGACCGCATCCTTGATTTCTGCGAACTCAGTCGGCGCACCCCGCTTCTGGTAAGTCTCGCGCAGCGCCCGGTCAGTGGCGGCGCCGCCGGGCATGACGACCGCGGCGACCACGGCCAAAAAGGCCACGAATGCTGGCACGCGCCACCAGGTCAGCCGGATGCGGCCGGCAAGCTGATCGCGGCCGCCAAGCTGATCGCGGGCGGCGGGCTGATTGCGGGCGGCGGGCTGATTGCGGGCGGCGAGCCTTCCAAGCGCGGCGCGGGCCAGCCAGACGGCGCCAATCCCGGCGAGCACGTAGATGAGCGGCAGCAAGAAGAGGTCAAGGCGCGTCATGCCGAAAGGCCAGCGCCGCACCGCCGACGCGATCAGCTCCAGAACCAGTGCGCCGCCCAAGGCCACGACTATGGTCCGGGCGGCGGCGTCGCGGACGGCGGCCCAGACCCC
>JASIBJ010000288.1 GCA_030045215.1 Streptosporangiaceae bacterium
GCAGCCTGCCATCCCGCCTGAGTGCTTCGAGGTGCATCAGATCGGGCGCGTTGACCACGTCCGCGTCGTTTCCGAGCAGAGGGAGGTAGCCCCACCACAACTGGTCGATCTGCGCCAGCAGCGCAATGCGGATCATCGCTGTGAGGTTGTCCGCCGAGCTGCGCGGGCTGCGACGATAGGTGCGCACCTCATCGAACACCCGGCCGATAACGGCGTCGGGCCCGCCAGGAACAGCGCCCAGGATTGCCGCGAACGCGGGTTCACGCAACCGGCGCGCCAGAACCCGCTCGGTCGCCGCCGGGCCGGTCGACCGGCGGGCGCCTGCAAGCTCCGCCAGCACGTCGGCCACGGCGTCGCGGTAGGCCGCTACGTCCCGATCGCGCCGTGCCTCGCCTGGAGTTATCCCAGGGCCTTCAGGTCCCCAGCTAGTCAGCCGTTCAGTCACGCGCGCTCCCCCGCTAAGCGACCAAGGGCCCCCGCCCGGTCTGCTGCACGCAAAGTTATCTGAAGATAACTCCAAGTGACGGGTTACGGCTCAGGTATTCCGGTCGGACACGCTAAGTGGAGGGGTACAACTCGGCTAATACGACCGGACGCGCTTAATCCGCGGGCTCTGCGGGTGACCTGCCAGGCGCCCGTGAGGCCGTTGCCGCCCCGTCCAGGGCATGGGTACGCCGGCCAGGACCGGTCAGACTTCCAGTAGGAAGTACACGTCTGTCCGTCGCTTGGCGGGGTCGTCGTCCCAGTCGCCGTAGACCTCCCAGCGCAGCCCGGGCCGACGGCTGTTGGCCGCGCACCAGCGCTCGAGGACTTCGTGGGCAGCGACCAGATCTGCGTACTCGCCGAAGTGTGCCGTCGTCGCCACTTCACCTCCGGGGGTCGCCACGCTGTTGACGTCGCCACTCGCGGAGAACCCCGCGGCCTCCACGCCGACATCGACGGTCATCGTGTCCAGATCTCCGGCGTAATAGATCACGACATTGTGCCCGGTGACGACGCCTTGCCTGCGCACGATCGGCCAGACCCGGTCATACAGTGCGAGGATCTCTCCGCCCAGCCGTTGCCGGGACACGGTCGCGTGTATCGCCGCCAGCCGACGTTGGGCAACCCGCTCGACGCGTACCTCGTAGGCCACGTCGCCGGAAGCTAGCAGCCGGCTGCGGAAGAAGCAACACCGACAGTGCAATCGCGCTCACAAACTGCAAACAGGCAGGCTCACGGGCCGGGCGGCGGCCCGGCGTCCAGCTCCAGGGCGCCGCCGTTCCTCACACCTCCGGCCGCACGTGGCTGGAGAGCTAGCCCTGCTGCCGGCTCCAGCGCGGGCCGACCGCTAGCCACTCGGTCTCCCAGTCCGCGAGCCTGCGCCGGTCAAGCGCCCGGCGGATAGCCCACGCCAGGCCGGCCAGCAGCACCGAAAGGGCGGCGAGCGCAACCAGCGTGTCCGCGAAGACACGGTCACCGACCTGGGCAGCTGTCAGCGGCGGCATCTCAAGCTTCCCGGCCCGGTTCAGCAAGACCGGCACGAGCCTCCCCGCCGGGGTATCCGACGCGACAGGGACATCGTTGACGTGCGGTCTCCCGTCCACGCTCCAGCGGACCGGTTCCAGGACAGTCCAGGCGTTCGCGCCGCTGCCCGACTGCTGGGGTCCGGCGGCGGGCTGGAGCAGCACGCCCTCAACGCGATGCCAGGTCACCTCGGCGCGCTGTGCCACCGCGTTGTCGGCTCGCACCCGCATGCCCATGACGATGTAGACAACCGGGCACAGGGCGAAAAAGAGCATGATCGCGACCGGCAGCAGCCACGCAACGATCACGTCCGAGCGCCGGCGCAGCGGGTTGCCGTCGATGCCCAGCCGGCGAGCCAGCCGTGCCCACACCGTGGTCGGCGTTGCCGTCATGTATCACTCCAATGGCGGCTGGCCGCAGCCTCGCCCTCGCAGCCTGCCCTCATCCGATTGTTACCCCTCACGTCGCATCCCGGCTACCCGGATCGGCCTGACTCATCCGCACGCTCGATCCGGAAGGCCCCTCTCGGCACGGCGCATGGAAACTGATTCGCTCGCCGACAGCATGGCGGATACGCTCGCGGGCGGATCCCAGCGGAGAGGTTAGCGATCATGGCGAAGCGCGCCCAGGACGAGCAGCGGGCCTAGCCAGGTCAGTTAGATATGGATGAGGTGAGCCCGGCAGCGCGCCGCCGCACCCTCGGCCGCGACTTCTGGCTGTACTTCGGCGGTCAGCTGATTTCCCAGGTGGGCAGCTCTTTCACTCTTTTCGCGCTCCCGCTGCTGGTCTTCAAGCTCACCCACTCGGCCACCAACCTCGCGCTGACCACCGCCTCGAACCTCGTGCCCTACCTGCTATTCGGGCTGGTGCTGGGGGCTCTGGTGGACCGCGTCAACCGCCGCCGGATGATGCTGCTCACCGACGTGGGCCGCGCCGTGGTCATCACCGTGCTGCCCGTGCTGGCCTTGTTCGGCGCGCTTCGGGTCGAGGACATCTACGCGGTCGCCTTCGTCCAGTCCACGCTCGGGATCCTGTTCAACGTGGGCCAGTTCGCGGCGATCCCCAGCCTTGTGGGCCGCGACGACCTGGTTGCCGCCAACGGGCGGATCATGGCCACCAACTCGGCCGGCCAGATCTTCGGGCCGGTTCTCGCCGGAGTGCTGGTCACCCTCATGTCGCCGGCCGACCTGCTGTTCTTCGACGCGGCCAGCTTCGCCGTCTCGGCCGCAACGCTGGCTGCCATCCGGCGCAGTTTCAACGCGGCCGACCGGCCGGGCCGGGGCAGCAACGCCGGTGTGGCGGGCCTGCTCCGGGACGTCCGGGATGGCTTGGAGTACGTCTGGTCGCACCCGGTGCTGCGCAGCATCTCCCTCATGATGGCCCTGATCAACTTCGTAGCGGCCACGGAGAACGCCCAGCTGGTTCTGTTCGCCAAACGGGTCCTGGCTGCCAGTGACAGCGAAGTAGCCCTGCTGTACGCGGCGGGCGCGGCGGGCGTGGTGGTCGTGAGCATGTCAGCGGCCGCGATACGCCGGCGACTGAGCTTCGCCGTCACCTCGCTCGGCGCGCTTGTCATTGACGGCCTGGCGGTCACAGTCATGGCGCTGATCGGCTCATACCCAGCGGCGCTAGTCCTGTGGGCTGCGGCGTCCGGTTTCGGGCTGCTGCTGAACATCAACACGACGGCGCTGCGTCAGGCCATCGTCCCGGATGAGATGTACGGCCGCGTCATCAGCGTCGCCCAGGTGCTGGCCTGGTCGGCCATTCCGCTCGGCGCGCTCGTCGGCGCGGCCGCCATCCAGCTGACCGGCAGCGTCGCCGAAATCTACGCCATCACCGGGGTTTTGACAGCGCTGATCGCGCTATCGTTCGGTTTCTCCTCGGTCGCACACGGTGACCGCTACCTGGCCGCGACGGCCGGCGCCCCGCCGACAGGCGACGCGACCGTCGCAGAAACCTAACATCACCGCTGGCGTCCCCGATAGGGCGCCGAGCCCACGGACCTCAGGGTCTCTCGCGCCGCCGCGCCACGTGCCGGGATTACTTGAAGTAGAACGGCGCCGGGTTCTCGGCAGCCGCGTCAGGCGGTGCTGTGACAAATCCGCTGCCGAGGTTCTCCGTCACCGTGATCGAGTACTGGTGGCTGCGGCCGGTCCGGATCTGGCGCGGCCTGACGATGACGCACTGGAGGTACTTTCGGCGCCGCTTGAGGTCACCCCCTGCCACGGATCTCTCGGCGAGATCTGGGCGATTGCCTGATCCGGCCAGCTGCTCAGATCGGCACGTGAACCGCGTAAGAGGCTCCCAGCAGAACGTCGGCACTGGCACTGGTGACTAAGCTCGTGCGGGTGCGCCTGATGTTCGCGTTCACGGGGGGAAGCGGACATCTACGTCCGCTGCTGCCCTTCGCCCGGGCCGCGCGGGCAGCTGGTCACGCTGTGGTGATTGCGGGGCCGGGCGGCATGCAG
>JASIBJ010000289.1 GCA_030045215.1 Streptosporangiaceae bacterium
TCGACGTGCACCGGTTCCGCCGGCTGCGCCGGCAAGCCGCTGCCCTTCGCGGGAGCGGTGACTATGACGACGCGGCCGGACTCCTGCATCAGGCAGACGCGCTCTGGCGCGGCCAGGCGCTGGCTGGCATTCGCGGCGACTGGGTGACGCGGATGAGGGACGTCCTCGACGAGGAGCGCCGGGCCGCCATCATCGAGCGCATCGAGTGCGAGCTGGAACTAGGCCGCCACGCCGATCTCATCGGCGAGCTTTGCCATCTGCTCACCAGGTATCCATTCGACGAAACGCTGGTTGCGCGCCAGATGACCGCCCTGTACCGGACCGGCAGGCAGGCAGATGCGCTGAGTCTCTACCGGGAAACCCGCAGCCGTCTGATCGAAGAGCAGGGCACAGAGCCAGGCACCACGCTCTCCGATCTCCACCTGCGCATCCTGAGCGGTGACGCCGGGCTGGCCATCAGCCCGGCCGGGCGGCGCGGCATCCAGGTGCCAATCGCCGAGCCGGAACCGCTCGAGGTGGCCGAGTTCGTAGGCCGCGACGACGAGCTCTCCTTGCTCACGACGCAGACAGGCGACAGTCCGGCGATCGCGGTTATCGAGGGCATGCCAGGCGTGGGCAAGACCACGCTGGCGGTTCGGGCGGCACGCATGCTCGCCGGGCAGTACCCCGACGGCCTGCTCCACCTGAACCTGCACTCCCATGATCCGCAGAGCCCTTCGTTGCATCCGGCCGAGGCGCTACGCCAGTTGCTGAGCATGTTGTCGGTGCCGGCCGAGCAGATACCTAAGACGCTCGACGAGCGATCAGCGCTGTGGCGGGCCCATCTGAGCCGGCGCCGGGTCGTCGTCATCCTCGACGACGCCGCCGGGCATGACCAGATCCGCCCGCTCCTCCCGGCGGCGGGTCAGTGCCTGATCCTGATCACGACTAGGCGCAGGCTGCCGGGCCTGGCCGGCGCGCGCACGGTCACGCTCGACGTGCTGTCCACAAACGAGGCTGTGTCGCTGTTCCGGCGAGTCGTCGGGGACGGCCGGGCACTGGATGCCGAGCAGGTCGCCGCGGCCGTAGCCCTGTGCGGGCGGCTGCCCCTCGCGATCCAGGTCGTCGCGGGTCGGTTCGCGCAGGCTGGGCAGCCCGGATTGCATGACCTGATTGAGGAATGGTCCCGGTCACCGGGATGGCTCGCCGGTACGGGGACGGCAACGGCTGAGGTGATAACCGCCTTCGAGCTGTCCTATCGGGCATTGGAACCCGACCATCAGCGGTTCTTCCGGCGCCTGGGCGCCAGTCCGTGCGCCACTCACAGCCCGCTGGCTGCGGCGGCCCTGGCGGGCTGCGCTGTAGGTCAGGCCGAGGCAGCGATTGCCGTATTGCTCGATTGTCATCTGCTGAGGCAGGCTCCAGACGGCTACTTCCTTCTCCACGACCTCGTCCGTGGCTACGCCGCCGCCCGGGCCAGGCGTGATGATTCGGAGGCCGAGCTGAAGCAAGCCGTGAGCGGACTTCTTGAGTACTACCTGCACATGGCGGATCAGGCTGACCGGTTTCTCTATCCGCTCCGGCGCCGCGGCGACGCTCAGGTCGACTTTGGGCCGGCCGGGAGCCCGGTATTCGACACCCGAGAGAGCGCGGCCGGATGGCTCGAAGCCGAGTGGCGCAACATCGTGCAGGCGGCGAGCTATGCGGGCCGGCATGAATGGAAGCGGGAGTGCGCAGACCTCAGCTACCTGCTGGCAGAGTTCCTGAAAATCAGGCCGTACTGGGATGAGGCGATCACGGTTCACGACCTCGCGCTACAGTCCAGCCGGTACCTGGCGGATCAGGCTCGAATCGCGCGCGCGTCGCTGGCACTCAGCGAGGTGCGCCAGCACACCGGGCGGCACGAGACCGCGATCGAGCTGGCCGAGGAGGCTGCGGCCATCTACCGGTCGCTCGGCGACACCAGAGGCGAGGCCGAGTCCCTCGATCAAATCGGCCTTGCCCATCAGCGCACCGCCCGTTCCCGCGAGGCGCTTGCCTACTTCCAGCAGGCACAGATCTTGTACCAGGCCGCGGAAGATCCGCGCGGCGTCGCCGACACCCTGAGCCACTCCGGAATCGCCTGCTGGCATCTCGGTCGTTACCGCGAGGCCAATGATCACCTGGACAAAGCACTATCGCTCTACCGCGCCGTCCCTGACCGGCGCGGAGAGGCGAAGGTGCTCAACAACCTCGGCCGGGTCCACGTCTACAACGGCCAGTACGAAAAGGCACTCGACATCTACCAGCAGTCCCTGCAGATCTTCGAGGAGATTGACGGACCACAGAACCAGGCAATCTTGTGGCAGGCCATCGGCGGCGTGCACTGCTTCAGCGGCCGATTCGAGGAGGCACTCTCTGCCTGTCGCCGGGCTCTGAAGATCTACCGGGACATCGGTGACCTGCCAGATGAGGCTGATGCGCTCAACGACATCGGCTATATGTATCAAAAACTGGCATACTATGACGAGGCGCTAATTCACCACCAGAAGGCCCAGGCGATCGCCAGGGACATCGGGGACCCGTCTCAGCAGTTGATCGCGCTGCGCATGATCGCCGACATACATCGCGGGTCTGGACGTCCGGACGAGGCACTCGACAACTACTCTTCGGCGCTCAAGCTGGCCAGAGAAATCGGCAACCCCTACGAGGAAGGAAAGATCCTCGAAGGAATGGCCGAGCTGACGCTCTGCACGCAGCGGCGCGACGTCGCCCGGATTGTGTTGAGACAAGCACTCGACATCTTCGAGCGTCTCGGCGTGCCCGAAGCGGAGTCGGCGCGGACCCGGATACAAGCCATTGACCCCGCTTCCCCCGCTCGCGCGCCGCAGCGAACACCTGCTCGCGATGCACGTGCCGTCGGCGCCGGGGCGGCGGGCACTGGCACTGTGTGACTGGCGGTGGTCAGGGGCCCCAGCCGCCTGTGAACTCGCCCGGCGCGAGTTACGGCCCAGGGACCCAGGTGAGCCGCAGCGGGAGGGGTCGCGCCGGTGCGAGTTGCAAGGCAAGTCTCATGCAACTCGCGTAGCGGAGACATCGGTCAGCTGACGGATATCCGCGCGCGGCGGGTCTCTCGGTACATGCGATCGGGCAAGGCCCGCGCCTTGCCCGACTGGACTACTGGTCGGCTCACGAGTCAGTTGCCGAACTCGCCGTTCCGCACGCCTCCGATGAAGGCACGCCACTCGGAGGACGTGAACCGGAGAATCGGACCTTGGGAGTCCTTGCTGTGGCGGACACCGATCGATCCGTCCGGCAGAGTCGCGACCTCGACGCAATCGCCGTTCGCATAGCTGAGTGAACTCTTGACCCAGCGCGAACCCGAGGCCTCTGCGTCATTGCGGGGGTCCGAGGAAAGGTTTGGCACGTTATTGACCTCATTAGCGATCGCCGATCAGGTACGCGAAAGCGCCCAGCAACATTATCAGTCAATCAAGGCCAGTGCTACCTCGTGACCAATAGGACTCGGCGGCCTCGATAATCTGCGCCTTAGACGCTCCGGGATCGAGTGATGCGCTGACAAGGGCCTGGAAGACAAGTCTGTGCAAGTAGGTCTGTTGCTCGCCTTCCACCGTGAACACGTTTTTAAGCTGCTCGCTAGCTACGACATCCGGAAGGATTCCGTCGGCATCTGATACAAAATGAAAGATGACGAAAGCCGGCCCCAGCACGGTGTGCTGCGCGCCGAGCGGCAGGATGCGGATCGTGATGTTCGGCCGGTCGGCGAGCTCGGACAGGTGCCTGAGCTGCCGATACATGACCTGCTCGTCACCGATCCGTCGCCGCAGGATCGACTCATCGAGCACGACGTCCAGCTCAACCTGCGGCTCGCGCGTCAGCACCAGCTGGCGTTGCATCCGGACCCGGACGAGCCGCTCGATCAAGCCGGGTGCTATTGGCTCGATCCGGCCGTAATTAGTGATAATGTGCCGGGCGTAAGCTTCGGCTTGTAAAAGTCCTGGTATAACCTCGACGTGCCATATAGCGATCGAGGTTGCTTCGTGCTCAAGACCGATATACTGCTGATAATCAGTCGAAAGTTCGTCGGCGAAGTCCTCCCACCAGCCCTTCTGGGTAGCATCGATAGCCAGCTGCAGAAGGTGAGCACGACGCGAACCAACGACGCCGTAGTAATCGAGCAGTTTCTCGACCTCATGCGGTTTCAGCCCGGTTCTCGCGAGTTCGTATCGACTGATCTTGGAGGGTGACCAGTTGAGAGCCGCCGCGACGCGATCCGCGCTCCGGCCCGAAGTCTCCCTGATCGCGCGCAACTCGGCTGCGAGGCGCCGGCGCCGTACCGTCGGGCTTCCTGGCGTCGACATTGCGGCGTCCTCCTTCGCTCTGAGTCGTAAGGCGGACCCGCACAATCACGGCGGCGGTGAGCCGCGCTGTTGTGTCAGTCAGGCGAGCCCTGAGAGTCTCATTGCATCTCGCAATGAGGTCCTGCGCAACCTAACGAGGCGCTCGCGCCCGTGTGTTCGCCTTCGGCGAGACCATCCACCGGGCCGCGGTACGCCGGCATGTGCGCGGAGCGGCGGCCCTCGTGATCAGCCGACGTCAGCCTTCGTTAACGCGCAACGCCCCAGCGCATTGAAGATAGTTACCTGGCCACGTCATCAACACCGCGGACACTCGCCGAATAGCTACCGGAGTAGCGGTCTGGCAATTGCTAGTGCGGAACAGCTAGCAGTGGTAATACACGCCGGAGACCACCGGAGCTGCGCCTTGCGCCAGCAGGTGGGCAGTGCCGATGTGCGCCGCGGATGGAAGCGCCGCTGTCCCCGCCAGACTGGACCCAGCCACAGTTAACGTCACGACAGCGGGAATGATAATTGCTAGCCCGATCCGCATGACTCCTCCATGACGTTTACTGAGGTCAGCGCCCAGGTGCTAACCGCCAGCGGATCTCCGTAGTTGGGGACTCTCGCCTTCTGGAGGTATTGTTACACTTTTACGATCGATTAATAAAACATTGAAATGTGCCATGAAACTACCGTCACGACTCCTATTTCTGGTAAGGGGAAATTTTCACGTTTATCTGCAGTGCAAGGAGAAGTGAAACTCTCAGCTGGCCGCCCTGCGAATGTTAGCGACGCTATTCGCCGCAAATCCCCACGTGTGAGTCGGAGCTTTATGCCGATAAGCAAACTTGTTTCCTGAATGTTCGAGTAGTAGTGTTCGCACCGTGCCCACCCCGACCTTGGCTCGTCGGCTGGTCGGCCGCGAGGGCGAGCTGACCGCGCTGGTCACGCTTATGGCGGACCTGGCCGGGGGCCGCGGAAGTGCCGCGCTCATCGAGGGCGAGCCGGGCATCGGCAAGTCGGCGTTAGTGCGCGCCGCCGTCGCGGAGGCGGCGGATCTCAGCTGTCAGGTCTTCTGGGGAGCCGGCGACGAACTGGGCCAGGCGCTCCCGCTGCTGCCCGCGCTTGACGCGTTACGAGTACGGGAGCCGCGCTCCGATGGCCGGCGCAGCATGATCGTCCGGCTCTTGCGTGGCGAGCTGAACGTTGGCCCAGGCGCCGACGTCGCAGCGGCCCTGGCCGAGCAGCTCCTGGCTCTTGTTACCGAGGAATCCGCAGGCCTCCCCACGATCCTGGTGATGGAGGACCTGCAATGGGCAGATCACGCCACGATCGCACTGTGGGAGCGGCTCGGGCGGTCCGCGCCCCAGATGCCGCTGATGCTCGTGGGCACGCTCCGGCCGGTCCCGCAGCGGGAGGAGTTGCTGGCGCTGCGGCGCGCCGTGCCTGATGCGGTCTACCTCCAGCTCGTCGGACTCAGTGAGCCGGCGGTGGCGGAGCTGGTCGGCGCCATGGCCGGCGGCAACCCCGACGACGAACTGCTGCGGCTGGCGGGCGGCGCGGCCGGAAACCCGCTGTACATCACCGAGCTGGTCGCGGCGTTGGCTCGGAGCCGCGGCTTGACCCGCACCGACACCGGTGCGATCAAGCTGACAGGCGGGTCTGTGCCTGCCTCATTGCCGGCCGCCATCGCAGATCGTCTCGGCTTTGTGTCCGGCGAAGTGCGGGAGGTCGTGCGGGCGGCCGCGCTACTCGGAGTGGATTTCGCCGTTCCCGACCTTGCCGCGGTGCTCGGACGCGGGGTCGCCGACTTGGTCTCCGCCCTTGACCAGGCCCGGGCCGCAGGCATAGTGGCTGAGTCAGGTACCGATCTTCGCTTCAGGCACCCGCTGATTCGCTCGGCGCTTTACGAGGAGATGCCGGGCTCGCTGCGCGCCGCCTGGCACCGCGATGCCGGGCGTGCCCTCGCAGCCGCTGGCGCACCGGCCTACCGCGTCGCCAGGCAGCTGTTGTGGGCCGTCGGTTCCCCCGACGATCCGGTCGATGACTGGATGCTGAACTGGCTCGCAGGCGCGTCAGAGATGCTGATCGGCCGGGCTCCGCAAGTCGCCGTCGAGCTTCTGCGGCGAGCCGTCGCGAGACGAGCGGATGATTCGCAGCAACACTACTTCCTGGTGGGCCGCCTGGCCGACGCGCTCTACCGCGTGGGCAAAGTGCCCGAGGCCGAACGGGTCGCCAGGCGGGCCCTCGCCCGTACCGATCACCCCGATCTCGTCGTCGACCTGCACTGGACGATCGCGCAAAGTCTGATGCGCACCGGCAGGTCGGCCGAGGCCATCCCGATGCTCAACCGGGCGCTCACCCGGATGGCGATCTCGACCCGGCACCGGGCACGCCTGCTCGTGCTCTGCGCGCGCGTGCACAGTCACCTCGGTGAGGTCGAGAAGGCTGGCCAGGTGGCCGCTTCCGCGCTGGAAGCTGCCTCAGCGCAAGGTGATAACTGGGCGATGGCCTGGGCCTTGCACGTGCTCGCCATCGTGTCCGGCGTACAGGGAAACGCGATCGAGGCGCTCGGAGTGTTCGAGCGGGCGCTGGCCGTGACCGAGTCTGATCCGGCCCTGACCGACTTGCGGATCCTCTTGCAGGTCAACCAAGCCGTGACGCTGAGCGACCTCGATCGTTATGACGAGGCGCTCGCCGCTGCGCGACAAGCGCAGCGGCTAGCCGACCAGGCGGGCACGGTCACGAGGCAAGGCCAGGTACACGGCGTGCTTGCCCAGCTCTTCTTCGAGACTGGTCGCTGGGACGACGCGCTGGCTGAGGCACAGACCGTGCACGAAGACTTCAAGGAGCCGGGCTGCGCGTGCTGCGATCTCGGCATATCCGCTGTGATCTGCTTCCATCGCGGCGAGATCGGCGCCGCACGCCATCACCTCGCCGCGGCCGTGCCACACGCCGAGCGCATCGGCAACAGGGTCATCCCGCCGCTGGCGCTCGCCCGGAGCCTAGACCGCGAGCACGCGGATGCGCTGCCGGAGGCATTGGCTGAGCTGACCGCGGGTTTCGCCAGCAACGCCGAGGAGCTGGAGCAGATCGA
>JASIBJ010000290.1 GCA_030045215.1 Streptosporangiaceae bacterium
GGGAGCTGACGGCGGACGAGGCCACGCGCATCGTGCACGGCGGGCGGCTGTCGGCGCTCGGGGCGGGTCCGGCGCCGATCGCCGCGTTCGGCCCTGACGGTTCGCTGGTGGCGCTGCTGACCGAGGCGGACGGGCAAGCCCGGTCACTGGCCGTCTTCGCGGCGCAGCAGGCGGCCGGCTCGCCCGCCGGGAGCTAACGTGCCCCGACCACCAGTGCCGTGGCAGGCTTGGGGCACCGCGCGAATACTCGCAGGACCGGCAGGGGGATAGCAGACATGCAGCGGTGGCAGGGCCCGGAGGACGTGCCCGACGACTGGGGACGCTCGGTCGTCACCATCGGCACGTTCGACGGCGTGCACCGCGGGCACCAGCGGATCGTCGGCCGCGCGCGGCAGGCGGCGAGCGAGCTCGGGCTGCCCGTGGTCGTGGTGACGTTCGACCCGCACCCGGATGAGGTGGTGAGGCCGGGCTCGCACCCGCCATTCCTGTGCACGACCAGGCGGCGGCTGCAGCTGCTGGCCGGGGTCGGCGCCGACGCCGTCTGCGTGATCGAGTTCACCTACGAGTTCTCGCAGCTGGGACCGGACGAGTTCGTACGGACAGTGCTGGTGGAGCGGCTGCACGCGGCACGGGTCGTGGTGGGCGAGGACTTCGTGTTCGGGCACAAGGCGTCCGGCGACGTGGCGCTGCTGGCCGAACTGGGGGAGAAGTACGACTTCACCGTCGAGGGCCTGCCGCTGGTGACCGACGACGGCGTCCGGATCTCCTCGACCGAGATCCGGGCCCGGCTGGCCGAGGGCGACGTGACCGGCGCGGCGCACGACCTCGGGCGGCCGCACCGGGTGGAGGGCGTGGTCGTGCGCGGGCACCAGCGCGGGCTGGCCCTCGGGTTCCCGACCGCGAACCTTGAGACGCTGCCGCATACCGCCATCCCCGCCGACGGGATCTACGCGGGCTGGCTGTACGAGCTTGACCCGTCTGACGGCTCGGAGAAGGACACGTGGCCGGCCGCGATCTCGGTCGGCACTAACCCGACGTTCGACGGCCGGGAGCGGACCGTCGAGGCTTACGCCCTGGACCGCAACGACCTGGATCTGTACGGCTCGCACGTGGCGGTCGATTTCGTTCAGCGGCTGCGGCCGACGCTCAAGTTCGACACCGTAGCCGAGCTTGTCGCGCAGATGCACGAGGACGTGGCAGAGAGCAGGCGGCTGCTGGACCGGTGACGTCCCGCCTGCGCGGCGACGTCCGCCGAGCGTGCCAGAAATGTCCGGTCTGTGCACTACCGGGCACATGCCCGTCACCTGGTGTACGTAGCGCGGCCGGCGCATGGTAACGTTAATCGTCGGCCAGAGTATCTGGCCCGGTTAGCTGCGCCCTCAGGCGGCTAGCCAACGGGAGGCACTGTCCTGACAGTACTGTCGGGGCCGCGGTGTTCGCCCCAAATGCCCTTGTAAGGCCACGTGGCCTGACCAGGGCGTCGTAGGTAATTAGACAAGCAAGAGGGAGCAACGTGCCGCTCAACACCACGGTGAAGCAAGAGATCATCGCCGGGCACGCGACCAGTGAGGGTGACACCGGCTCGCCGGAGGTCCAAGTCGCGCTGCTGACCAGGCGGATCGCCGATCTGACCGAGCACCTGAAGGTTCATAAGCACGACCACCACAGCCGCCGTGGGCTGCTGCTACTAGTGGGCCGCCGCAGGCGGCTGCTGCAGTACCTCGCCCGCACCGACATCAACCGATACCGGGCACTCATCGAAAGGCTTGGTCTGCGCAGGTAGCAGGCCGACGGCGCGGCTCGGGCCGCGCCGTTCGCATATGGCCACGATGGCCACGACGGCCGCAGCGCGGCCGCTCAGACAGACAACTGAAGACAACTGAACAAGAAACGATAACCGTCCCGCGGCCTCCGGCCGGAGCGCCGATCAGCGCCCAAGTGGCCGGTCCTCGGTAGTGGTTCTCGGGTCACGGCGCCACCGCCGCGCGGAAAGCGCGACGGCAGCGGCCAGGGCCGAGGGCTTCGATCGAAGACCGGCCGGCCAGCCGGACCTCGGCACGAACGCAGAGTTCGGCTTCGCCTCACCATGGCAGTCCGCTCGGCGGCCGGCCTGGGTGCTCCACTAGCGGCGGACAGCACGCGGGACCTTTGCATCAAGGAGGTCACCCCGTGGAGGGTGTCTACACCGCCGAAGTCACCATTGACAACGGCTCATTCGGCACGCACACGCTCAGGTTCGAGACCGGCAGGCTGGCCAAGCTGGCAGGCGGATCGGCGGTCGTCTACCTAGACGACGAGACCGTTGTGCTGTCTACCACGACCGCGTCCAAGGGCCCGCGCGAGGGCTTCGACTTCTTCCCGCTCACGGTTGACGTGGAAGAGCGGATGTACGCGGCGGGCCGGATCCCCGGCTCGTTCTTCCGGCGTGAAGGGCGGCCGTCGGAGGACGCGATCTTGACTTGCCGGCTCATCGACCGGCCACTGCGACCGTCGTTCGTCAAGGGCCTGCGCAACGAGGTCCAGATAGTCGAGACGGTCCTCGCACTGCACCCGGACGCCCTGTACGACGTCGTGGCGATCAACGCCGCGTCGATGTCGACCCAGCTCGCCGGGCTGCCGTTCTCCGGCCCGATCGGCGGCGTCCGGGTGGCCCTGATCAAGGGCCAGTGGGTCGCGTTCCCGACCTACTCGCAGGTCGAGGAGGCCACGTTCGACATGGTCGTGGCCGGCCGCGTGCTGGAGGACGGCGACGTCGCGATCATGATGGTCGAGGCCGAGTCCACCCCGAGCACGCTTCGCCTGATCGCCGACGAGACCAGCGGCGCAGTCGCGCCGACTGAGGAGATCGTCGCCCAGGGTCTGGAGGCGGCCAAGCCGTTCATCCGCCAGCTCTGCGAGGGGCAACTCGAGGTCGCCAGGTACGCGGCCAAGGAGACCGCCGAGTTCCCGCTGTATGTCGATTACGGCGAGGACGTCTTGGCCGTGCTCGAGGCCGAGGTTGGCACTGACCTGGCTCAGGCCCTGACGATCGCCGGCAAGAACGAGCGCGGCGCCGAGACCGACCGGATCAAGGCGCTGGCTACGGAGAAGCTCGCGGCCCAGTTCGAGGGCCGGGAGAAGGAGATCGGCGAGGCGTTCCGGGCGCTGAACAAGAAGCTGGTCAGGCAGCGGATCATCCGCGATGGCCTGCGCATCGACGGCCGCGGCCTGGAGGACATCCGGCAGCTGTCGGCCGAGGCGGGCGTGCTGCCGCGGGTACACGGCTCGGCGTTGTTCGAGCGCGGCGAGACCCAGGTGCTCGGCGTGACCACGCTCAACATGCTCCGGATGGAGCAGATGATCGACACGCTGAACCCGGAGCGCACCAAGCGCTACATGCACAACTACAACATGCCGCCGTACTCGACCGGCGAGACCGGCCGGGTGGGCTCGCCCAAGCGGCGCGAGATCGGCCATGGCGCGCTCGCCGAGCGGGCGCTGGTACCGGTGCTGCCGACCAGGGAGGAGTTCCCGTACGCGATCCGGCAGGTGTCGGAGGCGATCGGCTCCAACGGCTCGACCTCGATGGGCTCGGTCTGCGCGTCCACCATGTCTTTGCTGGACGCCGGCGTGCCGCTGAAGGACATGGTGGCGGGCATCGCGATGGGCCTGATCCACGACGGCGGCGCGTACGTGACGCTCACCGACATCCTCGGCGCCGAGGACGCGTTCGGTGACATGGACTTCAAGGTCGCGGGCACCAGGGACGTCATCACCGCGCTGCAGTTGGACACCAAGCTCGACGGCATCCCGGCAAACGTGCTCGGCGCGGCGCTGCGGCAGGCCCGCGGCGCCCGGCTGACCATCCTCGGCGTGATGCGCGAGGCCATCGACGCGCCGGCCGAGATGAGCGAGTACGCGCCGCGGATCATCACGGTCAAGGTTCCGGTCGATAAGATCGGCGAGGTCATCGGGCCCAAGGGCAAGATGATCAACTCGATCCAGGAGGACACCGGCGCCGATATCACGATCGAGGATGACGGCACGATCTACATCGGCGCGACGGACGGCGCGAGCGCGGAGGCGGCTCGTTCCGCTATTAACGCCATTGCCAACCCGCACATCCCCGAGGTGGGCGAGCGCTTCCTCGGCACGGTCGTGAAGACGACCACGT
>JASIBJ010000291.1 GCA_030045215.1 Streptosporangiaceae bacterium
ATCGGGAGCAGAGCGAGTCCCGACTTCACCGCCGAATAACCCAGGCTCAGCTGCATGTAGTAGATGAGAAACAGGAAGATGCCGTAGACGCCGGCCCCTTGGACCACCATGGTGAGGTACGCGCCGCCTCGGTTGCGGTCGAGAGCGACCCTAGGCGGCAGCAGCGGGTGAGCGGCGCGAGTCTGCCAGACGGCGAAGACGATCAGTAGCGCGGCGCCGGCCGCGAGGAAGCCCCACGTCGAGGCCGCGTGCCAGCCGTGCGTCGCGGCGTTGGCGAAGCCGTAGACCAGGCTGAAAATCCCGCCCGATACTGCCGCCACGCCGGGCACATCCAGCCGGGTGCCCGGCGTCTTGGGCAGCCGGCCAAGCAGCAGCGCGCCTCCGGTGATCGCGAACGCGGCGAAGACCAGGTTGACGTACATGCACCACCGCCACGAGAGGTAGGAAGTCAGCGCGCCGCCGAGCAGCAGGCCGAGGCCGGAGCCGCTGGCCGCCACCGCGCCGTAGACCCCGAACGCCTTGGCCCGATCCTTCGGTTCGGTGAACGTGGTGGCGAGCAGCGACAGGGCGCTCGGCGCCAGCAGCGCCGCGAAAACCCCCTGGCAGGCGCGTGCGGTCACCAGCATCGTGAAGCTGTCCGAGGTACCGCCGATGGCGGAGGCGACCGCGAAGCCGGCCAGTCCGGTCAGGAACGTCGCCTTGCGGCCGATCAGGTCGGCCAGCCGTCCGCAGAACAGCAACAGGCTCCCGAACGACAGCGAGTACGCGGTCACGATCCACTGCCGGTCGGCGTTGCTGAACCCCAGGGCGCGCTGCGCCGACGGCAGCGCGAGGGTCATCACGGTCACGTCAAGGACGATCATGAGCACGGCGGTGCAGATGACCGCGAGGCTCAGCCATCGCCTCGGGGCCGGCTCGCTGGCGTTGACGACGGCATCGGGCCGCAGGACCGGCTCTTTGCTGCGTGTGGCTTGGAGTTCTGACACTTTGGTTCCTCCTGGGTCGTTGTTTTCACCCAGGCCACGAACGGGCAGCGACGCAGGGGACATGCCCTCGGCAGACACGTGCTGTGCGGTGCCGGGTCGGGGCTTAGCGTCTGAGTTGTCCGGAAGTTGCCGGCCCGGCCGTGTCCCGGGCGCCGGTGCTGGTTCGTAGTGCGGGTGAGAGCCAACGTGTCCCGGAGGTTGCGATGCAGTATGCCCTGATGATCTACGCCGAGCCCGGCTACCACGAGGTGCTGCCGGAGGCCGAGCGTGAGGCGGCACGCGCGGAGTTCCTGGCGCTGGCCGATGACGCTCGTTGCGTCGCCCACGCGCAGTTGCAGCCGGCCGAGACGGCGACCTGCGTACGAGTCGCTGCTGGCCGGACGCTGATGACCGACGGCCCGTTCGCGGACACCAAGGAGGTGCTCGGCGGGGTGTACGTGGTCGAGGCGGCAAACCTGGACGAGGCGATCGAGCTGGCGGCGCGAATCCCGACGGTCCGGCTCGGCGGTGTCGTCGAGGTCAGGCCGGTGGTGGCGCCCTGAGCACGCTGGAGGAGGTGTTCAGGGACGAGTGGGGCCGGGTGCTGGCCTCGCTCGTCGGGTACCTCCATGACTTCGACAGGGCCGAGGACGCGGCGCAAGAGGCGTTCGCGATCGCGGCCGAACGCTGGCCGGAGTCGGGATTGCCACCCAGCCCGGGTGCGTGGCTGGTGACAACGGCCCGCAACCGGGCGATCGACCGGATCCGCCGGGAGCGCACCCTGGCCGGAAAGATTCACCTGCTGCCGGCACCGGAGGCCGTCGTGGACGAGTTCGAGTTCGGCGAGACCGTGATCAAGGATGAGCGCCTTGAGCTGATCTTCACGTGCTGCCACCCCGCGCTGCCGCTGGAGGGGCAGGTGGCGCTCACGCTGCGGGCGCTCGGCGGGCTGGAGACCGCCGAGATCGCCCGCGCGTTCCTGGTCTCCGAGGAGACCATGAAGCGCCGCCTGACCCGCGCGAAGACCAAGATCAAGGCAACCGGGATCCCGTTCGCGGTTCCCGCTGCGCATCTGCTCCCTGACCGCCTCGATGCGGTGCTGGCCGTCATCTACCTGATCTACAACGAGGGCTACAGCGGCCGGGTCGACCTGGGCTCGGAAGCCATCCGGCTGGGGCGAGTGCTCGGCGCGCTCATGCCGGACGAGCCGGAGGCACACGGGCTGCTCGCGTTGATGATGATCCACCAGGCCCGGCAGCGAGCCCGGTTCTCCGGCGAGGATCTCGTGCTGCTGGGAGATCAGGACCGGTCGCTGTGGGACCACGCGCAGATCGCGGCGGGGCGGGCGGAGCTCGACCGGGCCGTCGCGCTCGGCGGGCGCGGCGCGTACGTCATCCAGGCCGCGATCGCGTCGCTGCAGGCGGCCGAGCAGATTGACTGGCCGCGGGTCGCCGAGCTGTACCAGCGCCTGGCCGACCTGACCGGCTCGGCAGTGGTCGAGCTTAACCGCGCCGTGGCCATCGCCCAGGCTGGTGACCCCGCTGCGGCACTGCGCGCTGTGGAACGTCTCGACCTGGACGGCTACCTGTATTACCACTCCACCCGGGGCGAGCTGCTCCGGCGTCTTGGCCGCGACGCTGAGGCCCGGGCGGCCTATGGCCGGGCGCTCGAGCTGGCCACCTCGACCCCCGAGCAGCGGTTCCTGACCCGGCGGCTCGAAGAGCTCTGATCAGCCTGTCCCCCCGGGCACGGCCCGTTCGTGGCCTGGACGAAGCCCGCTACGGAACGAAGGGAACCAGGTCAATGAACGTGTTGATGGTGCGCGCCAAGCTCAAGGAAGAAAACGTCGCCGATGCGCAGGCAGCCACGGAGAAGGTCATCCAGGCACTCGAGCAGGCGCGCGCGGCGGATGTCCGGTACACCGTGCTCAGCGACGGCCCCATATTCGTCGCGCTCCTGGTGCTGAACCCCGACGGCAGCCACCCCCTGGCCACGATGCCCGCGTACACCGAACTCGTGGAGAACCTCAGGGAGTGGTACGCGGAGCCGCCGCAGATCGAGCGCACGACCGTCCTCGGTTCGTACCAGCTGTTCTGACTCCCCTGCTCCATCTCATGGCCGGTCGCCCTGCCCGCGACCGGCCATGTGTGTCCGCGGTTCATCCGTCGAATCCGGTGGCGCCGTCGGTCTGCTCCCGGAGGATGTCCGCATGTCCGGTATGACGGGCAGTCTCCTCGATCATGTGGACGTAGATCCAGCGAAGCGATACCCGTTCGAGCCGGGGATGGGGCGCGGTGTCATCGAGCTCGAATCGGGCCGCGACCTGCCGCGACTCGCCGCACGCCCGGTCGTAGTCGGCCAGCAGGGACTCGCCTGTGTCGGCGTCACTCACGGCCCATCCGTCGGCGTCGGGCAGGCCCGGATCCCCGGCCGAGCGGCCGGCCAGCACTCCCTGGAACCATTCCCGCTCGACCCCGGCAAGGTGCTTCACCAGCCCGGCCAGAGTCGTCCCCGACGGAACATGCCGGGCGCGTAACTGGTCTTCGGTGAGACCGGCGACCTTGCGCGTGAGAATGCTCCGGTAGAGGTCGAGAAACGTCTCAAGCACCTGGCGCTCGTTACCGGCGCTGACTTGCTCGTCAGGAGCGAGCGGCGGATTGGGCACAGGTGACGTGATAGCACAGATGCGGCC
>JASIBJ010000292.1 GCA_030045215.1 Streptosporangiaceae bacterium
GTTCAGCCGCGTGCTGGCCGACGTACCATGCTCGGGGCTCGGCGCGTTGCGCCGCCGGCCCGAGGCGCGCTGGCGGCGAACCGCCGATTCGCTCGCTGGCCTGGACGAACTTCAGCGGGACCTCCTGCGGACCGCGCTCGACTCCGCCCGGCCCGGCGGCGTGGTCGGCTACGTCACGTGCTCGCCGCTCCTGGCCGAGACCCGCGACGTCGTCGCGGCCGTGCTCACCGACCGGCCAGGGACCGAGGTACTGGACGCGCCCGGAGTGCTCGCGGAGGTGCCCGGGCTGAGCTGCCCGGAGCCGTATCAGCGGTACGCCCAGTTCTGGCCGCACCGGCACGGCACGGACGCCATGTTCGTCGCCCTGCTGCGCCGCGGCTAGCGGGTTAGCATCGGCGGTAAGCGGAACTTCGGGGTGAGGAACCGACGTGCCTGCAGAAACCGAGACAGACGGTGTCAGCCCGGTGCCGAGGAGCTACCCGTTCAGCCGCGTCCGGCTTGAACCAGATCCGCACTACGCACAGCTGCGCCGCAGCGAGCCGGTGTGCCGGGTGCAGCTGCCGTACGGCCCGCCGGCCTGGCTGGTGACCGACTACCACCTCACCAGGGTCGTGCTCGGCGATTCCCGCTTCAGCCGGGCCGCCGCCGTTGGCCGTGACAACCCCCGCGAGTCCCCGGTCGACACCTCGCAGTTCGCCGAGAGCGTCAACAGCATGGATCCGCCTGCCCACTCCCGGATCCGCCAGCTGGCCGGCAAGGCGTTCACGCCCCGCCGGGCGGAGGCGCTGCGGCCGAGGGCCCGGGAGATCGCCTCCGCGCTGCTTGACGACATGGTGGCAGTCGGCCCGCCGTGCGACCTGGTCAGCAGCTTCTCCTTCGCCTTCCCCGCGATCATCATCTGCGAGCTGCTTGGCATCCCTGATGCCGACCGGGGAATGTTCCGGGCCTGGACCGACGCGATCGTGTCGACGACCGGATCGGTCACCGAGTCAGGGCAGGATGCCTACGTGCAGCTCGCCGGGTACATGGCGGGCCTGTTCGCGCAGCGGCGCACAGATCCCGGCGATGATCTGCTGACCGGGCTGGTGCAGGCGCGCGACAACCAGGACCGGCTGACCGAGAGCGAGTTGCTGTTCCTCGGCATGGCGCTGCTGGTCGGCGGCTACGAGACCACCGCGCGTCAGATCACGAACATGGTCTATACGCTGCTGGCGCATCCCGTGCAGCTTCGTCAGCTCCGCGAGCAGCCGGAAATGCTGCCCCGGGCAGTCGAGGAGATGCTGCGGTTCATCGTGTTCGGTAGCGCGATCAACGCGCGGATCGCGACGGCCGACATCGAGGTCGGGAACGTGCTCGTGCGGGCGGGGGAGCCGGTGCTGTGCTCGCGAAGCTCGGCCAATCACGACGAGAACGTGTTCGCCAATCCCGACGAGCTCGACTTCGGCCGGGATCCCAATCCGCACGTCGCCTTCGGGTACGGGCCGCACTTCTGCCTCGGGGCGAATCTTGCCCGGATGGAGCTGCAGGTGGCGCTCGGCACGATCTTGTCCCGGCTGCCGGGGCTGCGGATGGCGGTGCCGGAGGAAAGCCTGGCCTGGAACACGGTAACGGTGATGCGCGGCCTGTCCGCGTTCCCGGTCGCCTGGTGACGGGCGCGGTGGCGGCCGCTCTCATGACGACCGGCCGGTGAGCATGAAGGGCGGGCCGGGACGCGGGCACGCCGCGTCCCGGCCGGCTGCGGTCAGGACTTGACGAACGTGATGCCGAGCGGCGCGCTCTGGTAGTTGGCCGTCCCGGTGCCCTGCAGGACGGTGCCGACCGGCGTGTTGGTCGCCGGGTCGATGACGGTGATGTCACCGTCGAGGATGTTGCCCACCCAGACCTGGGAGCCATCAGGCGTGACCGCGACCGAGGCGGGCTGGCGCCCGGTGGGCACGGTCGTGATCAGGGCGCCGCTGGCCGCGTTGATCACCGACACCTCGTCGGCGTTCAGGTCGGCGACGTAGAGCGTACTGCCGTCCGGGGTGACCGCAACGGCGTACGGCTCCTGGCCGGCCGCGAACTCGTTCGTGACCTGGCCGGTCGCGGCGTTGATGACCAGCACCTGGTTCGTCGCCGGGCTCGTGACGTACAGCGTGCTGCCGTCCGGGCTGATCGCGATGCCCTGCGCCCCGGCCGCAACGCGGGTATGGCCGACGACCGTGCCGCTGGCCGTGTCGATCGTGGTGACGCCGGACTCGGCGGTGACGTAGGCACGGCTGCCGTCCGGGCTGAAGACCACCTGCCGCGGAGCGGTACCGACCCTGATGTCACCGGTCACCGTGTCGGTGGCGGTGGAGATCACCGCGACGACGTCGGACCCGCCGGGGCCAGTGTCACCGCCGGTCACCGTCGCGTACACCTCGCTGCCGTTCGGTGAGACCGCGACGTCCTGCGGGTACGGACCGACATAGATCGGGGTCTCCGCCCCGGTCGTCGGGTTCGCCGCGATGACGTCGTACTGACCGGTCTCGGCGATGAACACCTGGGAGCCGTCCGGCGTGACGGCGACGCCCTCGGGCGTGTCGGCGTCCAGGATCGGCGACAGGATCGTGTCGGTGGCGACGTTCACGCCGACGACCTCGTAGCCGCCGGCCGCGGCCACGTACGCGGTGTAGTCCGTGCCCGCGTCGGCGGCGCTGAGCCCAGTTTCACGCTTGAGCGTGAATTTCTCGCCGGCCCTGACCGAGGTGGTGTGCTGTGGGGCGTTGACCGGCTTCGCCGCGTGGGTGACGAACGCACCTGAGCCGTAGGCGGCGGCTGGTGCTATCACGAGCGCGGCCGCGATTGCGGTGATCCACCACAGGCTGACCGCGCGCCGCCTGGACTTGCGGGTCGGGCCGGCCTGGGTGGCCGTGGCCGCCCCGGCCGCGTTGCCCGACGGGCTTGCTGAGTCTGCAGACACTGTAGGTTCTCCTCTCGCCCGTCAGATGTCGCGGGTGGTGTTGCGCGGTCGCGGCCTCGGTCCGACCTGCTGGACGGGCACCGTCTGGCTGGCCGTCGGGAACTCGGGCGCGGGCAGGGTGTTGACGTTGATGGCGGCCTGCGCGAGCGTGCGCTTGGTGCCAGGCAGGTACGGCACGGCGCTCGGGAACTGGGGGAACCCGAACGCCGAGAGCAGGTTGCCGAAGGTCTGGCGCCGCCATGAGGTGATGTTGGGGATGGTGACCCCGGTCAGCGCTTCGAGGAACTGCAGCACGGAGGTGTGGTCGAACGTCTCGCTGGCGATCCAGCCGCCCTGGGTCCAGGGCGAGATGATCATGCACGGCACCCGGAAACCGCCCCCGATCGGCCAGTTCGGGTCGCTGCCGACCTGGATGAACTCATCCGCCGTGCCGGCCGGCGGAGTCGGCGGCGGCACGTGGTCGAACAGTCCGTCGTTCTCGTCGTAGTTGAGGATGAACACGGTCTTGGCCCACACGTCCGGGTTGGCGGCGATCGCGTCGATCTTGCTGGCGACGAAGTCGGCCCCGGCCGCCGGGGTGTAGTCCGGGTGCTCGGACTGATAACTGGTCGGGATCAGCCAGGACACGGTGGGCAGCCGGTCGTGGATAGCATCCCACTCGAACTGGCCGGGGGAGAACGTCCGCAGCCCGCTCTGGAACAGCGTGGAGCCTGCCGGCGCGTTCTGGAAGTTCTTGAACATCTCGAGCGGGTTGCACTCGTAGTTGTCGACCTCCTGGTAGACCTGCCACTTGACGCCCGCGTCGGTCAGCGCCTCCGGGTAGCTCTGCCACTCGTAGGGAGTGGGGTCGATGTTGCTGGTGATCGGGCCGCCCGCCACGCCCTGAGGGTCGATCCAGGCACTCCAGTGGTACAGCCGGTTCGGCCAGGTCGGGCCGAGAACCGAGCAGTGGTAGTTGTCGCAGATGGTGAAGTTCTCGGCCAGCGCGAAGTGGAATGGGATGTCGTCGCGCGTGAGGTAGTTCATGACGTAAGGGCCGGCCGTGCCCTTCGCCGCGATCTGCGAAGGAACGAAGTTGTCAAGCGCGCCGTTGTCCCACTGCGTGTGCTGGTAGTACCAGGCGTGGCTCATCGACGGTTCGGATTGCCCGCTCGTGGTCAGCGTGTTGTTGTGCCACGGGAGCAGGTAGCCGTCAGGGTTGGTGTACTGGTTCGGGTTCGAGGCCGGCGGCGTGGTCGGACACGGCTGGTAGAACACCGAGTTTCCGGTGCTCAGCGTGATGGCGGTGGGGTCGGAGAAACCGCGGACGCCGGGCAGCGTGCCGAAGTAGTGGTCGAACGACCGGTTCTCCTGCATGAGAATGACCACGTGCTTGATATCGCTACGGCTTCCGGTGCCGCGCTGAGGCCCGGAAGCGAGCGCCCGGCGCACATTGCCGGGCAGGAACTCGGCCGCGAACGCGGCGGCAGTGGCGGCACCCGCCGTTGTCAGCAGGCGCCGTCTGGTGAGCTCTGGCATAGGCTTGCTCCGTCCGTGACGTGCAGTTAGTAGCAACCCGGACGATCCAGTTGCCGGACGGCAGCGTCACCACGGCCAGGTGAATGGCCGGGAATACGGCGATGAAGGTTTAGCCCGGCGCTGGCCGAATGGCCGGCTTAAGCCGCGTCGTGCCGTTCCTAATGGGCGGCAGTAAGGGACCGGTCACGCTGACCCGGGACGCGCCTCGTTCCGATATCTGCGCGTTTTCCCTGGGCGTAGCCGTCGTCATAGCCGCTGCCCGTGTACGTCGTACGGGCTGTCCTGGTATGCGGATAGGCCGCCGCGACGTTGCGGCGGATCACGAGGGAGCGGTCGGCGAGCACGAGCGCGGCGCTGGTCTGACCATCGGGGACGACCGACGCGGTCTGCTCCGCGCGCTCCTCGGCTGCCCGCACCCTCGCGGTGACCGCGGCCGCGAAGCCGAGCAGCCAACTGCGCCGCCAGGCGCGCACGTTGGCTACCCGGACCGGGACCTCGGCCGCTACCAGGCCGTGCCACATCTGGATCAGCACCGACGTGTAGAGGAGGTCGGTGCGCTCGAGGTCCGAGGCGTAGCCGAAGATGTGGACGCGCAGCGTGCCATCCTCAGCAGTCACCAGAATCGGCTGGCAGCGCAGCGCCGAGGCCAAGCCGCACAGCAGGTGCGCGCGGACCCGGCCCCACGGGTTGTAGATGTCCACGAGGCGGCTGTCCGGCTTGTCGGTCTCCGGTCGCTGCGCGGCCAGCAAGGCGCGGTCGATGCCGTACTTGGCCATGAGCTCGGCCGCCTTGGCCGTCAGGGCCTCTGCCTCGGCCTGGGTCACGCCTTCGCCTTCGGCCTTGGCCAGTAGCTTGCGCACCCGGTCGAGTAGCCGGTCTGATGCCTCGACAGTCAACCCGCCTCCACGTCGGTCGCATCGAACGTAGCGGCTAGGTCCGACACTCGACGCGAGTTCCCGGCCCGCCCGGGCCAGGCGGCTCGCGACCGGCCTAGACTCAGCCGTGTTATGAGCATGCAGATAGCGCCGAGCCTCCTGGCCGCTGACTTCGCCCGGCTTGCCGACGACGCCTACGCGGTGTCGGAAACGGCTGACTGGCTCCACGTCGACGTGATGGACGGCCATTTCGTGCCCAACCTCACAATAGGGCTGCCAGTCGTGGAGGCGCTGCACCGGCACGCGCGGCTGCCGCTTGACTGTCACCTCATGATCGAGCAGCCCGACCTGTGGGCCGTCCAGTACGCGGAGGCCGGCGCGCGCAACGTCACCATCCACGCCGAGGCAGCGAGCGCGCCCATCCGGACCCTGCGAAATATCCGCACGGCCGGGGCGCGGGCCGGGCTGGCCTTTAATCCGTCGACCGCCATCGAGCCCTACGAAGACCTGCTGCCCGAGGTCGACATGCTGCTGCTGATGACGATCGAGCCCGGCTTCGGCGGCCAGGACTTCATGGACCTCGTCCTGCCGAAGGTCCGCCGGGCGCGCGCGGCCATTGACGGCCATGGTGGCGAGATCTGGCTGCAGGTCGACGGCGGCGTCAGCGAGCGCACGATCGAGCGCTGCGCGGAGGCAGGCGCCGACATGTTCGTCGCCGGAACTGCCGTGTACGGCAGCGACGACCCGGCGGCCGCCGTCAAGATGCTGCGCGACCTGGCCGAGGCGGCTGTAGGGCCGCATACGGCAACCTAGCCGCGTGGCCGGCGAGGAGCGGGACGGAGTCAAGCTCACCCACCTCGACCAGCCTCTGTTTGACGAGGCCGCCGCGACCAAGCGGGATCTGGTGGACTACCTCGATGCCATTGCCGGGTTCCTGATCCCGCACCTGGCCGACCGCCCCCTGTCGGTAGTCAGGGTGCGGCCCGGCCAGCCGCCGTTCATGCAGAAGAACGTGCCGAAGTACACGCCGCCATGGGTGCCGACGATTTCGCTGTGGGCCGAGAGCTCGCAACGTCAGGTGTCCTACGCCGTGTGCAACGATCGGCGCACGCTGCTGTGGCTGGCCAACCAGCGCGCCGTCGAATACCACCCGACGCTGGTGCGGGCCGGTAGCTGGCAGTATCCCGATTACCTCGTGCTCGACATTGATCCGCCGTCGCCCGACGCGTTTGGGCTGGCGGTCGAGGCCGCCTTCCTGGTTCGCGAGGCGCTGGCCGGCTCGGGGCTGGCCGGCGTGGTCAAGACCAGCGGGGCGAAGGGGCTGCACGTGTTCGTGCCGCTCCAGCCCGAGACCAGCATGGCGGATGCCGCCGCGGTCACCAGGGCGATAGCGATCAGGGCCGAGCGGCTCGACCCGGAGTTGGCCACGACCGCGTTCATTCGCGAAGACCGGGGCGGCAAGGTGTTCCTGGACTCAACCAGGGCGGGCGGCGCGACGGTGGTCTCGGTTTACAGCCCGCGCGTGCGGCCGGGCGTGCCGGTCTCCTTCCCGGTGGCATGGGACGAGCTCCGGTCGGTCAGCCCGGCCGACTTCACCGTCCTGACGGCCGCTCGGCTGCTGGACGCATCGGGAGACCGGTGGGCGAGCCTGATGCCCGCCCCCCAGCAGCTGCCCGCCGACCTCGTAGCGGAGGGCCACACGGTCCCGGTGGCACGAGTCCAGGCCATGCACGAGGGTAAACGCCGGGCCCGCGCTCGCCGCGCTGGCGACGCCGCCTCCTCATCGCAGGGCGAGCCGTGACGCTAGCCGGTCGGGTAGCCGCTGCGCCAGACTGCGTATTCGGGGCACAGCGGCCGGCCGGCCTCGGGACGGCTGATCCACAGCCGCAGGAGGTGCCGCTGGTGGGTGGGATCATCCGGGTCGTCGGCAAACGCGGTGCGGGTATGCACCGTCACAAAGTTGTTGAGGAACTGCAGGTCGCCGGTCTGCAACCGCATGCCGACCGCGATCCCCGGTCGCTTGGCCAGCGACTCGAAGTACAGGAAGCAGGAGACTTCGTCCGCGGTCAGCCGGGGAACCTCGGCGAAGCGCATGGCCGACATGGCCCGGCCCGTCCTGACCGTTGCGGACAGCACTCCGCCGAAGTAGCTATACAGCGGCTCCAGGTACCAGCCTGGCGACCCCGGCGGCTCCTCGCTACGCCAGTCCGTCGGGAAGTTCTTGCTGAGGATGGGCAGGTATTCGGGATGCTCGTCGATCACGATGTTGTACAGCAGCCCTGAGCTGGCGACGAAGCTCTCCCCGCCGTACAGCGCAGGCCGCAGGCACATCAGGCCGACGATGTCGGTCGAGTCGGTGTGAAACCCCAGGTCCTCGTTCGTGGCGTAGGCCCGTTCATAAGGACCGCGCCTGCCCAGGTCGCGGATGTGGCCGACCAGGTCGCCAGCACGGTTCTGCGGCACGAGATGTCCCATGTGCCGGCCGATGCCCCAGTAGATGGTGGCAGCCTGCTCCTGCGTGAACCGGTCATAGATCGGCAGCCCGCGCAGCAGGACTAGCCCCTGGCCGTGCTCGAGCCGGTCGAGGATGTCGTCGATCCGCCGGCGGAAATGAGGAAGCGGGAAGTCTTCTGCTCCGATTCCGGTCAGGGGCCGCAACCCCTGGCCGGAGACGTGCGCGAGCGCCCTCTCGAAGTCGGTGAAGTCCTCCTCGCCCAGCTGGATAATCCACCGGTCGGTGTCGCCGAGGTCATTGCCGCGCCACACGCTTGGCCGGACGACCGGCTCCGTCAGCACCTCAGCCACCAAGCGCTCCCTTACCACGCATGCGCCGTCAGCGGCGAGCGGAACCACTCGCTGGCGCTGTCAAGCTCATTACAGCCTGACTCGCAGCCCTTGCCCAGGCCCGGCAATGCGGCCGCGACCGGCTCTCGGGAAGAATCTTTGCCAGGGTTGTTGATTCGCGCCGGGACCGCTCGTCGGGTTAGTGCAGGCATTCCGACCTACGAGAAGCTAGGAGCCGTGATGGCGGAGTACATGATCTTGATCTACGAGCAGGAGAAGCCCTACCAGGACATGGATGAGGCCGCGGGGCGGCAAGTCCTGGAGTCGCACCTGCGGTTCCAGGACCAGATCAGCGAACTCGGCGGCACGCTGGTCGCCGGCAACGCGCTCGAGTCGTCCGCGACCGCCACGACGATCCGTAGCGACGTGGTCACCGACGGCCCGTTCGCCGAGACCAAGGAGGTTTTGGGCGGCTACTACCTGATCGAAGCCGGCGACCTAGACCAGGCGCTCGAGATCGCCAAGCTGTGCCCGGCGGCCCACGGAGGCGTTGAGGTCCGCCCGATCAGGGTCTTCTCCGGCGGCTGACCAGGTGGGCAACGGGGTTGTCCGGAGCGCAGGTACGTCCGCAACCGTGCCTGAGCCCAGCGAGGAGGTCCGCTCCGCGGTGGCCCAGGCCCACTGGCGTGAGTGGGCCCTGGTGCTGGCCGCGACGGTCCGGGTGACCAGGGACATCGACGTGGCCGAGGAGTGCGTTCAGGACGCCTATGTCTCCGCGCTCGCGGCCTGGACCCGCACCGGCGTGCCGGATAGCCCGGCCGCCTGGCTGAGCACGACCGCCCGGCGCAAGGCGCTCGACGCCCTGCGCCGGGACAAGACGCTGCGCGCCAAGCTGCCGCTGCTCATCGAGCGGGCTGGTGACCCAGAACCGCCGGCTGAGGGTGTGAACGTGATCAAGGACGACCGGCTTCGCCTTGTCTTCACCTGCTGCCACCCGGCACTCAGCCGAGAGGCGCAGGTGGCGCTCGCGCTGCGGCTGATCTGCGGGCTGACCACCGCGGAGATCGCGGCCGCCTTCCTGGTCCCCGAGGCGACGATGGCGGCTCGCGTGACGAGGGCGAAGAAGAAGATCGCCGCGGCCAGGATCGCCTACCGGGTCCCCGGCCAGGCTGAGTTGCCCGAGCGGCTTGACGGCGTGCTGACCGTGATTCACCTGCTGTTCACCACCGGGCACACAGCCCCAGCGGGCGCCGGCCTGGTCCGGGTCGAGCTGGTCGACCGGGCCATCGAGCTGGCGCGGATGATGGCCTCGCTGATGCCGGACGAGCCCGAGGCCCGCGGCCTGCTGGCCTTGATGATCTTGATCGACGCCCGCCGCGCGACCAGGACGGACGACGATGGTCGCATCCTGCTGCTCTCGGAGCAGGATCGTTCGCGCTGGGACAGCGCCGCCATCGCCGAGGGGTCAGCACTGGCGCGGGAGGCCATGCGCGGGCTGATCAGGGGCAGGTTCGCGATCCAGGCCGCCATTGCCGCGGTGCACGCCCAGGCGCCGAGCCACGAGCAGACCGACTGGCGACGGCTGCTGGCCCTCTACGACGAACTGCTCCGGGCCTGGCCGTCCCCGGTTGTCGAACTGAACCGCGCGGTCGCGGTGGCCATGCTCGACGGACCGGAGGCCGGGCTGGCCGAAATTTCCAGACTGGAGGCGGACGACAAGCTCGGCGGCTATCGCTATCTGCCTTCAGCCAAGGCCGACCTGCTGCGCCGGGCGGGCCGGTACGCCGAGGCGGCTGCGAGCTACGAGACCGCGATCGGGCTAACCCAGAACGAGGCCGAGCGCAGGTTCCTCAGGGCGCGACTGGGCGAGGTCGGCGGGCAGGCCGGGCCGGCGTAACCCACATTCGGCCAGGCCAGAGCCGGCGCGAGTGGCCAGTTTGGCCCAACACGGGCCAGAATGCAGTTCATGACGGCGGTTACTAGAGCGAATCCGGCGAGGAGACTGGCCGGAGCGCCGCCGCTGCTCGCCGTGCGGGACCTGGTGGTCTACTACGGGCCGTTGCAAGCCCTGTGGGGCGTCAGCCTGTCGATCAGGGAGGGCGAGGTCGTCGCGCTGGCCGGCGAGAACGGCGCGGGCAAGTCCACGCTGGTCCGGTGCATCGGCGGCGATATGCCGCCCAACAGCGGGGACATCCTGATCGACGGGGCGCCGCTGTCCTCGGACCCGGCGGCCATCGGCCGCCAGGGCGTCAGCGTCCTCTGGCAGGACCTGGCGCTGTGCGACAACCTCGACATCGCCGCCAACCTCATGCTCGGCCGGGAACGCCCTCTGCAGTTGGCCTCCGAGGTCAGGCTGCACACCGAGGCCGCCAGGGTGCTGAAGGAGCTCGGTATCAGGCTGCCCGCCACGAGCAGGGACGTGCGGTCACTGTCGGGTGGCCAGCGCCAGCTCGTGGCGGTCGCGAGGGCCATCGCCCGCCGTCCCCGGCTGCTGCTGCTCGACGAGCCGACGGCCGCACTCGGCGCGGCCATGTCCCGGCAGGTCGAGGAGCTGATTACGGGTCTGCGCGAGCAGCGGACCTCCGTACTGCTTGCCTGTCACGACGTCGACTTGATGTTCCGGCTGGCCGACCGCATCGTGGTGCTGCGCCACGGCCGGGTAGTAGCCGAGGTGGCGCCAGCCGAGGTGCACCCGGATGACGTCGTGGCGCTGCAGTCGGGGCAGAACGCCGACTCCTCGGCCCGCAGCCAGCTCACCCGGCTGCACGGCCTGACCGACCGGCTCGTCTCTGCCGACCCGTCGTCGAGCCTTTCCCTGATCTTGTCCGCGCTCGGGGCGGCGCTGGGCAGCGAGCGGCTGTGCATTCACCTCGTGGCCGGCGACGACCTGGTGTGCGCGGCGTCGCTTGGCCTGTCCGGGTCGCTGCTGTCGGCCTGGTCGCGGCTGCCGCGCGGGATTACGGGCGGGCCGGTCGGCATCGCCGCGGCCACCGGGCAGCCGGTCATCGAGGAGGACGTGCGCTTCGCCGCCAGCTGGGCCCCGTTCTCGGCCGCGGCGCGGACGGCCAGGGTGGCAAGCTCCTGGTCGGTGCCGGTGCAGGGTCCCGGCGGGCTGATGGCCGTGATCACCGTGTTCCGCGCGATGCCCGGCCGCCCGACCCGTGATGACCTGGACCTGGTCACGGTCTACGCGGGCTACGCGGCCAGCGCCATCGAGCGTGACCGGCTGCTGGAAGAGGTCACTGCCCGCAACCGGGTGCTGGAGACCATCAGGGAGATGCTCGAGACGCTCGCCGGCCCGCTCCCGGTCAGCGACAGCCTGGGGGTCGCGCTCGGCGCGCTGTGCCGCGGCCTGCAGGCCGACTCCGCGGCCCTGGTGATCCAGCCGCCCGCCGGCAAGCCGAGCATCCGGGCGGCCGCCGCTGCGCCGGGCAGCCAGTACGAGGGCGGGCGGGCTCGCGACCCGGAGATCGTGGCGGCATCGGGCCCGCTCCTCGGCCAGGAGCGAGCCGACGACGTGGCCACCTGGTCGGTCGGGCGCAAGGGCAGCCAGCTGCTGTCGGTCACGTTCGCCGCGCCCGGCTGCGGCGCGGCGCTGATCGCTAGCTGGTCGACTGGCGCGCAGCCGGCCGATGCGACGGCCCTGATGGAAGACGCGGCCCGTTCGCTGCGGCTCGCGCTGGAGCGGGAGGAGGCGTCGATCGCGCACCAGGAGGCCCTGACGCTGCGGCGGTCACGAGAGCTACAGCGCGACTTCCTCTCCCGCCTCAGCCATGAGCTGCGGACCCCGCTAACGGCGATCCGGGGCTACGCGTCCAGCCTGATGCAGCCCGATGTCACCTGGGACGGCGCTTCCGAGCGCCGGTTCCTCGGCCGGATCGCCGCGGAGTCGGCCCGGCTTGGCCGGCTCGTAGACGACCTCCTGGATTTCTCCGCGATCGAATCGGGCATCTTGCGCCTGCAACAGGACTGGTGCGACCTGCCCCTCGTGCTTGAGGCGGCGATCGCGTGCCTGCCGCCCGAGGTCTCGCCGCCGGTCAGGCTGTCCTGCGCACCCGACCTGCCGGTGATCTGGGCCGATCACGACCGGCTGGAGCAGGTGTTCGTGAACCTGCTGGCCAACGCGATCGGGCACAACCCGGCCGGCACCAGCGTCACCGTCACCGTCACTGGATCCGGGCCAGGGCACGTCACGGTGACCGTCGCCGACAACGGCGTCGGCCTGAGCCCTGACCTGGTCGGGGCGCCGTTCGAGGCGGCCAGGCGGCGCCGGGTGCCCACGGCCGGAGCCGGCCTCGGCCTGTCTATTGCGAAGGGCATCGTGGCCGCGCACGGCGGCGAGATCGACCTGGTACCCCAGGAGTCCGGCACGTGCTTCGCAATCCGGCTGCCGGTCGAGGCCGGAGGCAGGAGAGCCCTCGAGGCACGGCCGGGCGGGAGTGGCTCCGGCCGGGCTGAAGAGCTGAATGGCGACCGGGTCGGGGTAAAGCAGACGGGAGTGTCGTAGGTGAGTGCGGAGACGGCAACGCGAGCGCTGCTGGTCGAGGACGACCCCAACATCGTCGACCTGATCCGGTCGAACCTGGCCGTGCGCGGATTCGACACGGTCGTGTCGGTGGACGGGCTGCGGGCGCTGCGGTTGCTGGAGACCGAGTCGCCGGACATTGTTCTGCTCGACCTGATGCTGCCCGAGGTGGACGGCTTCGAACTGTGCCGGCAGATCCGGGAGCGATCCTCGGTCGCGATCATCGTGGTCTCGGCCCGCGGCGGCGAGCGGGACAAGGTCAGCGCCCTGAACGTGGGCGCCGATGACTACATGACCAAGCCGTTCAGCATCGAGGAACTGCTGGCGCGGATCAACGCGACGCTCCGCCGGACCAGGCCCGCCACTCCTGCAGTCGCCGAGAGCGCGCCCGAGGTCATCAGGGTGGCCGACCTGGTGATCGACCTGACCAGCCAGCAGGTCACTAGGGCCGGGCACCCGGTCCACCTGACACCGACAGAGTTCGCGCTCCTGCGCGAGCTAGCGCTGAACCGCGGCAAGCTGCTGAGCCACGCGCACCTGCTCCGCCGGGTCTGGGGCCGGGGATACGAGACCGAGACCGAGTACGTCCGGGTCTACGTTCGGCGGCTGCGGGCGAAGCTGGAGAGCAACGGCAGCCCGCTGATCGTCACTCAGCCGCGAGCCGGCTACCGAATACCCGCTGAGTGATGTGCGCGACAAAGGCAGCCGCGAAATATGCAAAACGTATACAGTGCCGACCTGCTGAAGGTCGCGTGGCCGCCAGGATCGCGCCTGACCAGGCGTTTCGGTGTTAACGAATTTTTCACAAGGTTACCGCGATGTTAACGTGGGTGTTCATTCCTATCGGCCTAGTGTTTGCGGCGAACAGGTTCCAGCCCCCGCGGCGACAGTTCAGCCCGCCCGGTATTCCGCCGGGCGGCTAAAGCAGTCCCCGCCCGAATACGAGGTGGTTTACCTTGCGTTCAGTCACCAGAGCAGTGGCTGCGACGGCCGTCGTAAGCAGCGCGGCGCTCATCATCGCCGCCTGCGGCAGCAGCACGCCGAGTAAGACAAGCAGCAGCAGCACGCTGAGCCCGTCGCAGATCCCGCAGCTGACCTCCAGCTCCTTCAACCTGAGCTTCTCGGCCATGTCGCAGCTGAAGATCCTCGCCTCGCACGGCTCGGGCAGCGTCGCCGCGATCCTGCCGGACACCGTGTCCTCGACCCGGTACGTCGAGTTCGACGCGCCCTACCTGAGGGAGTCAATGCTGGACGCGGGCCTCAAGAGCTCGCAGATCATCATCCAGAACGCGGAGGGCAGCGACGCGACCGAGTACTCCGACGCCCAGGCCGACATCACCAACGGCGCCAAGGTCCTGATCATGGACGGGCTGGACTCCGGTGTCGGCGCGAGGATCGAGACCTACGCCAACGCGCATAAAGTGCCGGTGATCGACTACGACCGGCTGACGCTGGGCGGTAGCCGCAAGTACTACGTGAGCTTCAACAACGTCTATGTCGGCACGCTGCTCGGCCAGGGACTGGTCAGCTGCATCAAGTCCTGGGGCGTCAAGAGCCCGCAGGTTATGGTCATGCACGGGGCCACGACCGACAACAACGCCACGCTGTTCGCCCAGGGCTACGACGCCGTGCTCGCTCCGTACTTCAAGAACGGAACGTACAAGGACGTCGCCAACCCGGCCGGGACCTGGACGCCGGACGTGGCGCTGACCGAGTTCGAGGCCGCCTACACCGCGCACCCGAACATCAACGCCGTACTGATGCCAAATGACGAGAACGGCGCTCCGATCATTCACTACCTCGCGACCGTCCGGCACGTTAAGCCGATGACCTTCCCGGTCACCGGGCAGGACGCGACCCTCACCGGAATACAGAACATCATCAGCGGCTACCAGTGCGGCACCGTCTACAAGCCGATCTACCTTGAGGCTCAGGCCTCGGTGGCGCTGGCGATGTACCTACGTGCAGGCATCACCCCGCCGTCGGGGCTGGTGAACGGTACGGTGAAGGACATCGACACCGGGGTCGAGGTGCCCTCGATCCTGCTGGCGCCAGAATGGGTCACGGCGTCAACCATTCAGTCCACGGTCGTCAAGGACGGGTTCGTGCCCGCGTCGCAGATCTGCGCCGGCTCGTTCGCGTCGGACTGCACGAAGTACGGGATCTCATAAATGAAAGTAAGCGCTGACGGCCGGCCCCGGGTGGGCCGGTGGTAGCTAACAGCGCCGGAGACGGTGCCGCGCCCGCAGCAGCGGGCGCGGCACCGCCCATGACCGGCGCCACTTTGGCCGAGGCGCCGCTGCTGCGGTTGCGCGGCGTCGGCAAGAACTTCGGCCCGGTCCAGGCACTGACCGGCGTGGACCTGGACATCCCGGCCGGCCAGGTCACCGCGCTGGTCGGGGACAACGGAGCGGGCAAGAGCACGCTCGTCAAGTGCATCGCCGGGATCTACCAGCCGAGCAGCGGCGAGCTGCGCTGGAAGGGCAGCCCGGTCCACATTCACTCGCCCCGCGAGGCCGCGAACCTCGGGATAGCGACCGTCTACCAGGATCTCGCGCTCTGCGACAACCTGGACATCGTGCAGAACATGATGCTCGGCCACGAACAGCTGAAGTTCGGGTTCCTCGACGAGGTCAGCATGGAGGTCACCGCTAAGCAGACGCTGCAGGGTCTCCGGGTGACCAGCGTGCGGTCGATCAGGCAGCCAGTCGGCTCGCTGTCCGGCGGCCAGCGGCAGGCAGTGGCCGTGGCCAAGGCCGTCATGCAGGACGCCCGGCTAGTGATCATGGATGAGCCGACCGCCGCACTTGGCGTCAGCCAGACCGAGCTGGTTATCAGCCTGATCAAGCAGCTGGCCGGCACCGGCCATGCGGTCATCATGATCTCGCACAACCTGAACGACGTGCTCGCGGTCGCCGACCGGATCGCGGTGCTGTACTTGGGCCATCTGGTCGGCGTCGGGCCGGCCGCCGAGTTCGACCGGCAGTCGATCGTCGACCTGATGACCACGGGCGTCTCCGCGCGCCTGGGCAATGGCGACGGCAGTGAGGCCGCGGTCGTGCCAGGCCCCAGGGCTGGCTCGGAGGGCTGAGATATGGCAACGAAAGAAACCGGCGACCTCGACAGGGAGCAGCAGCCTGGCTCGGTCGCGGTGGCCGGACAACCTGCGGACAGCACGGGCACGGCCGATGCCGCGGTCAGCGCCGCGCCGGAGTTGCTTGCCCAGTCGCTCGGTGAATACGGGAAGATCTGGCTCAGAAAGGTGCGCAGCGGCGAAAGCGGCGCGCTACCCGTCATCGTCGGGCTGATCGCGCTTGGCATCTACTTCCAGAGTTCCCAGAGCCACTTCCTGTCGGCGATCAACATCTTCAACCTGATGGGACAGGCAGGCTGGATCATCACGATCGCGATGGCAGAGGCGTGTGTCCTGCTGCTTGGCGAGATCGACCTGTCAGTCGGGTTCAACGCCGCGATTGGCGCCACGATCACGGCCTGGATGGTGTCGATCCACCATCCCTTCCCGACGGCCATCGCCATCCTCGCGGGCCTGGCGGTCTGCGCGGCGATCGGCGCGATCCAGGGACTGATAACCGTCTGGCTGAAGATACCGTCGTTCATCGTCACGCTGGCCGGACTGCTCGGCCTGAATGGCGTCCTGATCTGGCTATTCGAGGAGACAGGGAACATCGGGCTGGGCGGGGTCATCTCGCTGCACAACACCTTCCTGTTCGACCTCACCACCGGCGAGATTACCCCCGCTATCGGATGGATCGTGCTGCTCGCGGGCGTGGTCCTCGGCGGTGCGTACGTGATCACCAGGGACCAGCGCCGGCGTGCTCACAACCTGGTCGCGCCGCCGCTCGGCGTGACGTTGCTGAAGATCGTGCTGACCGGGGGCATCGGCGCCGCCCTCGTGGCGGTGCTCAACGTGGCCGGCGGCGTTCCGTGGGTCGTCCCGATCGTGATCGTGCTCCTCGGGATCATGACGGTCGTGCTTACCCGGATCAGGTTCGGTCGCTATCTGTATGCTGTGGGCGGCAACGCGGAGGCATCCAGGCGTGCCGGCATCAACCTGAGCCGGATCAGGGTGCTGGCGTTCACGTTCACTGGGCTGCTGGCCGGCGTCACCGGGATCCTCTACGCCTCGCTGCTCGGCTCGATTTCGACCGACTTCCAGGGCGGCCAGTACGTGCTGTACGCGGTCGCCGGGGCGGTCATCGGCGGGATCAGCCTCTTCGGCGGCCGCGGCCGGATGCTCGGCGCCGTGCTCGGCGGCTTCGTCGTTGCCGTCATCTACAACGGGGTGGACCTGCTCGGGCTCGGCGCGGCGGGCCAGTACATCTGGACCGCCCTCGTGCTGCTGGCGGCGGTCGCCCTCGATGCGCTGGCTCGCCGGGGGTCAACGCCCACCTAAGGGCGCATGCCGTGGCAGGCGGCCTCTGGCCCGGTTCTGGCCCGCTGGCCAGCCGGAACCGGGCCACGTCAATTCCCATCGGCCCGACTGCGGTCCGGGCGGAATACCGGGCGTGGCACACTGGTTCACGCAGCAAGACGTGCTCCGGGGTCGGTGAAACTCCGAACCGGCGGTGATAGTCCGCGACCCGGCCGAGGCTCGCATCGGCCTGGGGGGAGACCCCCGGACCCTGCGGCGCGGCCGGTTGACCTGGTGAAATTCCAGGACCGACGGTGAAAGTCCGGATGGGAGGAAGCACGTGCGCGGCAGTGGCCAGCCCCTTGCGGGTGGCTGATAGCCGCGGCCGCGCGCACTCGCGCGATCCCCGGAGCCGGCGAGCAGGACGACGGCTCCGAGGAGGACACGGTGTTCACCGGAATTGTGGAAGAACTGGGCGAGGTCGTGGGGCTGGAGCGCCGCGGCGACTCGGCCCTGGTGACTGTGCGCGGGCCCAAGGTGACTGGCGATGCCGGCCGCGGCGACTCGATCGCAGTCAACGGCGTGTGCCTCACCGTCACCGGAACCGGCGGCGGCCAGTTCACCGCGGACGTGATCGGTGAGACGCTCAAGCACTCCACCCTCGGCTCGCTGGCCCCTGGCACGGCCGTGAACCTGGAGCGGCCGGTCCGGCCCGACGGCCGGCTTGGCGGGCACATCGTGCAAGGGCACGTTGACGCCACGGGGACCATCCTGTCCCGCCACCCGGGTACGGACTGGGAGGTGGTCCGGATCTCGGTCCCGCCGGAACTGGCCCGTTACGTTGTCTATAAGGGTTCGGTGGCGGTCGACGGGATCAGCCTCACCGTCTCGGGACTGAGCGATACCGGGGATTGCTGGTTTGAAGTCAGCCTGATCCCCGAGACGCTGCAGCGAACCACGCTCGGATTCAAGCAGCCGGGCGCAGCTGTGAACCTCGAGGTGGACCTGATCGCCAAGTACGTGGAGCGCCTGCTCGCGGGGAGGCAGCCGTGATCAGCAACGAGCCGGCCGGGCCGGGCGGCGGGATTCGGTTGGACGAGGTGTCGCGAGCGGTGGCCGACATCGCGGCCGGGCACCCGGTGGTGGTCGTGGACGATGCCGACCGCGAGAACGAGGGCGACATCATCTTCGCGGCCAGCAAGGCGACACCCGAGCTGCTGACGTTCATGATCCGCTACACCAGCGGGGTGATCTGCGTGCCAATGCCGGGGGAGATGCTGGACCGGCTCCAACTGCCGCTGATGACGACGCAGAATGCCGAGCGGATGCGGACCGCGTACACCATCAGCGTGGACGCCCGCGACGGCGTGACCACGGGGATCTCGGCCGCCGACCGGGCCAGGACGATCCGCACCCTGGCCGACTCGGCCACCGAGCCGTACGAGATCGTGCGCCCTGGGCATGTTTTCCCGCTGCGGTACGCTCCCGGCGGCGTGCTGCGCCGGCGCGGGCACACCGAGGCCGCTGTCGACCTGGCCAGGCTGGCCGGCCTGACGCCGGCGGGCGTCTTGTCGGAGGTCGTGAACGACGACGGCACCATGGCCAGGCTTCCCGACCTGCGCGAGTTCGCCGACCGGCACGGGCTGGCCCTCATCTCAATCGAGCAGCTGATCTCCTACCGCCGGCAGCGTGAGCGGGTCGTCACGAGGGTGGTGGAAACCCGGCTGCCGAACGAGTTCGGCGAATGGCGGGCGTACGGCTACCAGAACGCCGTCGACGGTACCGAGCACCTCGCGCTCGTCCTCGGCGACCTGACCGCCGAGGGCCTCGACCCGCTGGTCCGGATGCACTCCGAGTGCCTGACCGGCGACGTGTTCGGGTCGCACCGCTGCGACTGCGGTCCGCAGCTGGACGCTGCGATGGCCGCGATCGCCGGCGAGGGTCGCGGCGTTGTGCTCTACCTGCGCGGGCACGAGGGCCGCGGGATCGGGCTGCTGTCAAAGCTCCGGGCCTATCAGCTGCAGGACGGGGGAGTGGACACCGTCGACGCGAATACCGAGCTCGGGCTGCCGGTCGACGCGCGCGAGTATTCCACCGGCGCGCAGATGCTCACCGACCTCGGGGTTCGCTCGTTCCGGCTGCTGACTAACAACCCCGCGAAGGTCGTCGGCCTGGCCGGCTTCGGCATCGAGGTGAGCGGACGGGTGGCCCTGCCGCCCGCTCCGACACCGCATAACCTCCGGTACCTGACGGCCAAGCGCGACCGGCTCGGGCACCAGATCGACAACCTGCCGGTGCTCGATGCTGCAATCGGCGCCAGGGACGCGGCCCAGGGCCATGGCCGCAAGGCAACCAGTACCATCCCCGACCAGCCCGCGCAGGCGGCAGGTACCGCGCCGGCGGCCGGTGCGGCGGCGGGTGCCAGGTGAGCGGGTCGGGGCGGCCTGAGGGGCATACGGTCGACGGCGCCGGCCTGAGCCTGGCGATCGCCGCGACTCGCTGGCACCCCGAGATCACCGACCAGCTCCTCGAGCGGGCAGTCGCGGCGGCCAGGGCGTGCGGAGTGAGCGAGCCGCTGGTTGTCCGCGTTCCCGGCGCGGTCGAGCTGCCGGTGGTCGCGGCCGAGCTGGCGCGACAGCACGATGCGGTCGCGTGCCTCGGCGCCGTAATCCGGGGCGGCACCCCGCACTTCGACTATGTCTGCGACGCGGTGACCTACGGGCTGTCCAGGGTGGCGCTGGACGCCAGGACCCCAGTCGGCAACGGTGTGCTCACCTGCGACACGCTCGAGCAGGCCATGGACCGCTGCGGCGGCGAGAAAAGCGCTGAGGACAAGGGCTGGGACGCCGTGATCGCCGCGCTGGAGACCGCGCTCGTACTGCAGACCCTGCGCGGCTAGGCCGCCTGAGGGCTCGGCGCGCTTCACGGAGGCCGACCGGCTCCGGTAAGCCGATCCCGGATGCGGAGGCTTTCAGTCGGTTCAGCGGCCGAGCACCACCCGCCAGCTGATGCCGTTCCACTCCTCGGCGAGCGGATAGATGACCTGGGATGCGCCGAAGTAGTCGCCGACAGTCATGCAGCGACGGGCCTGCCAGCAGGCGATGCCGAACAGGTTGGTTGCAACCTCCGTCACGGGCAACTGCCGCGGCGCACTGGTCAGTCGCCAGGTGTGTCCGTTCCACAGCTCGCCGAGCAGCTTTCCGTCGGCGCCGCCGACGGCCAGGCACGAGTTGGTCTTGGCGCAGTCCACGCCGTGCAGTCCCGCGCCGGCCTTGGTGCCGGCCGGGGTGATGGCGTGCAGCAGGCGCCAGCTCTTGCCGTTCCAGCCCTCGGCGAGCGTCTTTGGCTGGCTGGAACTGGACGCGCTGGGCGGGGTCAGGTAGCTGCCGACAGCAGTGCAGGCACCCGGGCTAGGGCAGGACACACTGGCCAGCCCGGCGACGATGCTGTGCGGGCTCGGCGGGTCGTGTACCTGCCAGCTACGGCCATTCCAGACCTCGGCCACTAGCAATGGCCCGTCCCCGAAGTCTCCGGCGCCGACGGTGACGCAGTCGCTGCGGCTTGCGCAGGACACGCTGTTCAGCACGATATCCGGAGCCGGGTTAGGCGTGGTCATCAGCCGCCAGCGCGAGCCGTTCCAGCTCTCCGCGATCGTGCCCGCAAGGGACCAGCCCACCGCGATGCAGCGGTCAGGGGCGGTGCACGAGATGCCGGTCAGCTGGTTGCCGGTTCCGCGGTCGGGGGTGGCCAGCAACTTCCAGGCGCGGCCGTTCCACAGCTCGGCGAGGTTCAGGATCTGTGCCTGGGGCTTGGGCTTGGCCGGCTTTACCAGCTCGTAGCTGCCGACCGCCACGCAGGCCGACCGGCTGGCGCACGACACGGCCTCCAGCGCATCCAGCGACCCTGGGCTCGGGGGCTGGGGCAGGACCGCCCACGCGCGGCCGTTCCAGCTCTCGGCGAACGTGAGGTCGATGCCTGAGGTGGTAACCCGCTGCCCGACGGCCACGCAGTCGCTGCCGCCGATGCAGGAGACGCTGGCCAGGCTGTGCTGGGCCGGGACCGAGACGGCCGCCCGGATCCCTGCGGGAGCGGCCATCGCCGGGGCGTTGATCGCTAAAAAGGCCACCGAACTGGTCAAGACGACCAGCCCTAGGCGCCCAGTGGCCTTCGTGCGCGGAGCGCCGGTGATGGTGATGCCGGTGAGCCGCCGCGTCGTTAGGTTAGTCAGCTTCATCGGAGTGCTCTTTCCTTCACGCAGGTGCGGTCGCACTCTTTGAGACGTGGTGGGCGGCAAGAGGTTGCAGGTCTGCCACTACGGAGCCGGATCGGACTGCGAGTCCGTCAGCTCCGGAAAGCCGGACAACTCCCGCGCGAGATCGTCCGCGGCGCGCGCTGGAACCTTGATCGACACGGTCGGCTCCTGGGCCAGGTAGATGTTGACCGTGCGCCAGCCCGTCCCGATGGTCGGAGCGGAGGCCTGGAGGATCCGGTCGCGGGCCACGTATCCGATGAACGAGCCCAGGCGCCATCCGGGCCTGGCCGACCAGATCAGCAGCCGCTGATTAGACAATCCGATGATCATGCGCGAAGCCAGCGGGAACATCGATTCCCTGGCCTGCGACCGCAGGCGGCGGCGATGGGCCAAGTGCTCGGCCGCCGCGACCGCCAGCATGAGTTCGGCTGGCATCATGCCGCCCCCGGGGGAGGACGGGCTCAGGGCGGGGAAGATGGCGCGGAGCACCTCGCCCCGGCGCAGCTCGGACCTCGCTTCGGCGAGTATGCCCGTCCATCGCTGTCTGCCCGGCATGGGACATATTATGTCTGATTTATGCCCCGCCCGCTGGTCAAATGCCCAGGTCACCGGCCGCCGTCGGGCGCTAACGGGCCGTCAGCGATCCCAGGCCACTACCGGGCCGCGGGCCCGGACGAAGACCGCGGAGCCAGGCGACAGTTGCGGGCCGCCTGAGGTGCGGACGATGACGGTCTGGCCGGCCGCCGCGTCGTCGGGCCGCACTCGCACCACCGCGTCATGACCGTAGTACTCGCAGGCGACCACGCGGCCGGGCAGGCAGCCCGGTTGCCGGCCGCCGGCCGAGGCCAGCTCGCGCTCGGTGATCTCCAGCTGTTCTGGCCTGACCAGCACGGTTACCGCCCCGCCAGCCGGGCCGACTGCGCGGCTGGACGGCGCGATGATCAGCCTGCCCAGCACCGTGTCGACGACCTGCCCAGAGTGCTCGCTGGGGCCGTCGGCGGTATCGGCGTGGGCCTGCCAGCCGTCGGCCGGCCCGCCGGCGCCAACAAGCAGGCCATCGATGAGGTTCGCGTCCCCCACGAAGCGGGCCAGGGCCGGATCGGCCGGCCGCATGTACAGGTCTTGCGGCGCCGCGTACTGCACGATCCGGCCGTCGCGCAGCACCGCCACCCGGTCAGCCATCGACAGCGCCTCGTCCTGATCGTGGGTGACCAGGATCGCGGTGGTGCCCGCCGACAGGCAGATGTGCTGGACGTCGGCGCGGACGCTGGCCCGCATGTGCGCGTCGAGCGAGGCAAACGGCTCATCCAGCAGGACCAGGTCAGGCTTGATGGCCAGCGCCCTCGCCAGCGCCACCCGCTGCTGCTGCCCGCCCGATAGCTGATGGGGGTAGCGGCTCCCCAGTCCGGCGAGCCCGACAGACTCCAGCAATTCGTCGGTACGGCCCCGCCGCTCCTTGCCATGCAGTCCGAAGCCGACGTTCGCGGCGACTGTCAGGTGCGGGAACAGCGCGCCTTCCTGCGGCACGTAGCCGATGTGACGGCGCTCGGGCGGGACGTAGGCTGCGCCGGGCCCGTCCACCACCCGGTCGCCGATCGTGATGGTGCCGGCGTCGGCCTGCTCGAACCCGGCCAGCAGCCGGAGCAGGGTGGTCTTGCCGCTGCCTGAAGGCCCGAGAATGGCGGTGAACGCCCCGGCCGGCACGTCCAGGTCGACGCCGGTGAGCACTGGGTGGGCGCCAAACGCCTTATGCAGGCCGGTGATCGACAGCTGCCTCATATGCTCATCCTTGCGCCCGTGCCGTTCGGTTGAAGAAGCGGCCGAGCACAATGCTCGGGAGCGCCGCGACTGCGATCATGACCAGGGCAAACGGTGCCGCCTGCGAGTTGGATCCGCTCGACTGGTAATTCCAGAACTGGGTCGCCAGCGTCTGCACCCCGGTCGGCACCAGCACCAGCGTCGCGGTGAGCTCGGTGATGACCGACAGGAAGACCAGGCAGAACGCCGCCATCAGGCCGGGCGCGGCTAGCCGCAGCGTCACCCGGCTGAAGGCGGCCAGCCGGGAGTGCCCCAGGGAGCGGGCGACATCGTCCAGGCTGGCCGGCGCGCGGGCGATGGCCGCCTTCACCCCGACCAGGGCGAGCGGGAAGAACATGATCGCGTAGCAGATGATCAGCAGAGGCGTCGACTCATAGCCGAAGCCGCGCAGGTCCTGCTCGGTGAAGTAGGTCAGCGCCAGCGCGATCACGACGCCGGGCATGGCCAGCACGAGGTAGGTGCTGCGCTCCAGGAAGTGCCGCGCGGCGCCGGTGTGCCGGATCGCGAGCACGGCCACCGGCAGGGCGAGCATCGTGTCGACGGCCGCGGCGCACACCCCGTAGGCAGCGGTGTGCCAGGCCGCGTCCAGCATCGACACGCTGACCGAGTTCGTGATCGCGGGCGGGCCGCCCTGCACGATCAGGAAGATGCACTCACCGACCGGCACCCCGAGCGCGAGCAGCACCAGCAGGCCGACCCCGAGCAGCGCCGGGACCGTCCCGCGACCGAGCCGCAGTGGCGGCGCCACCCGCTGTGCCATCGGCCCGGATCGCGATACCCGGCCCCGGCCGCCCAGGCTGGCCTCGCCGGCCAGCACGACCAGGCTGATCACGACCAGAAGGAGCGACAGCCCGCAGGCAGTCGGCACTCCGGTGGGCAGCCCTAGGTCAGTGAAGATCTCGGTGGTGAAGGTCTGGTAGCCGATCATCTCGAACGCGCCGTACTCGGCCAGCAGGACGAGCGTCACCAGCAGGCAGCCGCCCAGGATGGCGCCCTTGGCCTGGCCAAGCGTGATCCGGAAGAACGCGCGCAGCCGGCTGACGCCGAGGCTGCGCGCGACCTCTTCCTGGCCGGGGTCGGCGGCACGCAGGCTGGCCGCGACCGGCAGGTAGACCAGCGGGTAAACCGCCAGTGTCATGATCAGCACCGCGCCGCGGAAGTTGGAGACCCACGTCGACAGCGAGAACCAGCCGAACGCGACGACGAAGTCCGGGATGGCGAGCGGAACGATCAGCAGGACGGCCCAGAACCGGCGGCCGGGCAGATCCGTTCGCTCGACCAGCCACGCGGTGCCGGTTCCGATAACGGCGCACAGTACGGTCACGACGGCGGTCAGCCGGACCGTGTTCCACAGCAGCATGCCGGTCAAGGGCCGGAAGATCTCGTCAGCGACCGTGCCGACGCCGGCATGGGCCGACTCGAGCAGCAGGAAGGCCAGCGGCACGGCCAGCAGCGCCGCGATGATGGAGCCGGCCGTGAGCAGTCCGACCGGACGGCGCGCCTGCCGCGCCGGTACTACCTCCAGGGCGGCGAGCGAGGCTGGCCTGGCCTCAGCCGCGCTCGCGGGACTTACCACTTGCCCGGCTCCAAGAGTCTCACCGATCCGTGATCACAGCAGGCCGGCCTCGCGCATCAGGTCGAGCGCCTCGGTGCCCGTGCCGAGCTGAGCGATCGTGATGGGATAGGGCCGGAGCTGGCTGAACGGCGTCTCCCCAGTCTTGGTCGTCACTCCCGACGCGATCGGGTACTCGAAGCTCAGCGATTGGCCGGGGCCGAAGCCGGGATTCGCGATGATCTCCTGGCCTTGCTTGCTGACGAGGAACGCAAGGAATTTCTGGGCGGCGGCCTGGTTCTTGCTCGACTTCAGGATCGCTGCCCCGGACACGTCAAGCACGTACCCGGGATCGCCGGCCGCGAAGTACGTGATCTTCGAGTGGACGTTGCTGGCGCCGATCTCCGCGCGCATCCGGTACCAGTAGTACTGGTTGATGATGCCGAAGGCGGCGGCACCGCGGTTGACCTCGTCGGCAATGTCCTCGTTGGCGTCGTAGATGTGCCCGCTGGCATTGGCGTAGATCTTCTTCAGCCAGGTAAGGGTGGCGGCCTGGCCGTACTGGCGCAGATAGGCGGTCACGATGGGCTGGAAGTCGGTCTCCTGCGGGGCGAGGGCCAGCTTGCCGCTGTACTGCGGATCGGCGAGCTGGCTGACGTGAGTCGGGAGCTCGCTGGCGGAGATCAGGCTCGGGTTGTAGATGATCACGCTGACCCTGGCCGACACGCCGACCCAGTCGCCCTCGGGCGAGTTGAACTGGCTCGGCGTCGCTGCGAGCGTGCTCGCGTCTACCTTCGCCAGCAGCCCCTCCTGCTGCAGGGCCTCAAGCGGGGGCGAGTTCTCGGTGAAGATCACGTCGGCAGGGGAGTTGCTGCCCTCGGTCGAGATCTGGTCGGCCAGCACGTCTTCGTCATCGTCTCGGGTCACCACCTGGATCCCGGTCTTCTTCTCGAACGCCGCGATGAGGTTCTCCGCGGTCTGCTCGTGCTGGCCGTTGTACAGCACCAGCGTGTCCTTGTTCGACGCGGAACCGCTGCAGGCCGACAGGGACGCGCACGGGACGACGATTGCGATGGCCGCGGCGATCGCGGCTGCTGTCCGCCTCATGCTCCTGCTCCCGCGCCCGGGCAGAGCTTGTTCATGTGCGCGGCCGCGGCGAGGACCGCGCTGGTGGCGGACTCGCTCTTGCCGTTGTCGGCGAAGAACGCGGCGTAGGCGCTGGCGAGCTTGCTGATCGCGGCCCGGAGCTGCGGGTCGGGGGTGTGCACCTGGCGCAGCGGCAGGATCTGTGCCTCGGCGTAGCCGACCGGGTCCTGCGTCGGGTCGGGTCCGTCCGACAGCACCGCACCGATCTGCTGGCAGGTTTTGGCGGAAGCTGCGGCTGCGGCCGCGTTACCGGAACTGCTGCAGGCCGAGAGCGCCAGCGCCATCGCGGCGCAGATCACGATCGGGATGACCGCGGCACGCCAGCGGTGAGACTGCCGGGGTTCACGAAGATCGGCACCTGGCCGGGTTAGGCGCACGTCCGGAGATGCGGGCGAGACGATCATTCGATCCTTCCAGGCATGGCGCTCCGTCGGGCCGGATCAGTGTAGCTTAGGCTTACCTAAGTTGAGTGTAGTTAGGGTAACCTAATGACTCTCGGCAAAGCGGGCAGATGTGGGCGGTGTCACAGCCAGGACGACCGATCTGCTCCGGGCGTGAGCTAGCTAGCGCCGTAGCGATGCCGTGGCCATATCTACTCCATGCCGATTGGCCGGTGCGGCTCGGGGCCGGTCTGCGCCGGGCGGCGCGGTCCGCGCGGTATCCGGGTCGGCAACGCGAGGCTTGATGCCAGCCGAACCCTCGCCGGCCAGAGCGGATTCTGCCCCGCAGGAGCGGGAATGGTGGGGATCGGCGAGAGCGTTGCCCTGCTATTGCGGTGGCCGAGCGCTGCCACGGCCGTCTCGCGGCATCGGGCGTGCCTGCGGCCCCGCACGTAGGCTGAGCGCATAAACGCCGACGGCTCCGAGGTGACGGTTAGTGCGTGACATTCTTGACTCCATCACCAAATGGTGGGAAGCGGGCGACAACTTCGGCCTGGCGACCGTGGTGCGGACGTTCAGCAGCGCGCCGAGGGAGCCGGGTGCGGCGATGGCCGTTTCGCCGGATGGAGAGGTTGTCGGCAGCGTGTCCGGCGGATGTGTCGAGGGTGCCGTCTACGACCTGGCGGGCGAGGTTAACGCGAGCGGTCAGCCGGTGCTCCGGCGGTACGGGATTAGCGACGATGACGCGTTCGCGGTCGGACTGACCTGCGGCGGGATCATCGACATCTTCGTGGAGCCGGCCAGCCGGGAGCGTTTCAGCCAGCTGGGAGAGATCGCGGAAGCGGTTCGGCAGGAGACTCCGGTCGCGCTCGCGACAATCATCGAGGGGCCAGGCCAGATCGGCGCGCGGCGGATGATCTGGGAGGACCAGAGGGCGAGCGGGACGCTCGGCGCGGGCGACCGGCTTGACCAGGCGGTGGACGATGACGCGCGCGGCATGCTGGCCCAGGGGCTGACCGGTGTGCGCCGCTATGGCCCGGACGGCGAGAGGCGGCGAGAGGAACTGGCAGTGTTCGTCCAGTCCTTCGCCCCGGCGCCCCGGATGCTGGTGTTCGGCGCGATCGACTTCGCAGCCGCGGTGGCCAAGGCGGGCAAGTTCCTCGGCTACCGGGTGACAGTGTGCGATGCGCGGCCGGTGTTCGCGACCGCGTCCAGATTCCCCGACGCCGACGAAGTCGTGACCGACTGGCCGCACCGGTACCTGTCGGGCACGAGCACCGACGAACGGACCGTGATCTGCGTGCTGACCCACGACCCGAAATTCGACGTGCCGCTGCTCGAGGTGGCGCTGCGTCGGCCGGCCGCCTACATCGGCGCGATGGGCAGCAGGCGGACGCACGAGGACAGGCTGGCGCGTTTGCGCGAGGCCGGGATGACCGATGCCGAGCTGGCCAGGCTCCGCTCGCCGATCGGGCTCGACCTCGGTGCCCGGACGCCGGAAGAGACCGCGATCGCGATCGCCGCCGAGCTGATCCAGCTGCGCTGGGGCGGTACCGGTCAGCCGCTGACCCAGACCAGCGGCCGGATCCACCATGGCCGCGTGGCCGCGGACGGCACGGGCCACGGACGGGGCGGACAGGGCCTGGCCTCTGACGTGCTTGACCAGGTCGAACAGCCCGGCGAGCGGACCGCGTGAACCGTGCCAGTCAGCGTCGCCGGGGTGCTGCTTGCCGCAGGTGACGGCAGCAGGCTGGGCCAGCCCAAGGCACTGGTCAGGATCGCCGGCCAGTCGCTAGCGGCCAGGGGCGCGGCGATGTTGCGAGCCGGGGGTGCCGACCCGGTCATCGTGGTGACCGGCGCGGCCGACGTCGAGCTCGCAGGCGCCCGCACGGTGCGCAACCCGCGCTGGCGGACGGGCATGGGCTCGTCGATGGCCACGGGCCTGGCCGCCGTCCCCGACCACTGCGCGGCCGCCGTGCTCGCGCTCGCCGATCAGCCGCTCGTCGGGCCGGCGGCCGTGCGCCGGCTGATCGGCGCCTTCGAGCGGGGCGCGAGCGTGGCGGTCGCGGGCTACTCCGGCCGGCCGAGGAATCCCGTGCTGATTGCCAGGGAGCACTGGCCGCGGGTCATCGAGCTCGCCGCCGGGGACGTCGGCGCCCGCCCGTTTCTGCGCGCTTACCCTGAGCTGGTGACGCTCGTGGAATGCGGGGACACCGGTCGGCCAGACGACATCGATACGCAGGACGACCTCGAGCGAATCGGACGGCTGCTCGCCGGAGATGAGTCCGTTCCCTCCTAAGAAGCAATCGCCTGCAGGCCCCAGTGATGCGTCACGCTCACGCCGGGTTCGAGTGTCAGCAGGTCTGTCCCGGTGACGAAGGCGTTCGGAGGGCAGGTCATCGGCTCGATCGCAAGCGCGCGGCGACGCCGATCGGGGCCGAGCGAGTCGCCGGTGAAAACCTGCAGCCAGCGGTAGCCCTCGCCCGCCCAGAGCGCCAAAGTGGCGGCCGGCCCGGTCAGGCCGGCCCACGCCCGGCCGGCTCCGTCCCTGGTAAGCCCGGTGAGGGCATGGTCGAGCCTGGTCGAGCCGATCAGGCGACCCTCGCGGAAGTCGAACTCTGTGCCGGCGACATCCTGCGGCTCGCCGACCGGGATGCCGCGGTCGTCGGCTGCCAGCCAGCGTTCGGCCGGCAGCCTGAGAGCGCACTCATCGACCGGGCCAGCGCTTGCGCGCAAGTACGGATGGGAACCCGTGCCGTACGGTGCCGGGCGGCTCCCGGTATTGCGAGCCTCTACCGTCACCTCGAGCCCGTCCGTCGGGCTGAGCTGATACCGCGCCCGCAACTCAAGGCAGAACGGATAGCCGGGGCGGCCGAGCAGCCGGAGCCCGAGTTCGGCGTTGTCCTCGCGCACCGCGACGAGCTGCCAGCTTGTCCACCGGGTGAGGCCGTGGATGGCGTTGCCGGCTGCGGGCTCGGACAGGTCAAGCTGGAGGTCGTGGCCGCCGAACGAGTAGCGGCCATGGTCGACCCTGTTCGGCCACGGGACGAGCAACTCGCCCGCACCGGCAGGCGGGACCTCGTCGGCTTCGTACCCGGCTATGAGCGGCGTGTCGCCGAGTCGCAGGCTCCGCAGGTTCGCCCCGAGTTCGGTAATGGTCGCGTGGTAGTCCCCGGCGCTGATCTCGTACTGGGTCCCTGTCACCGGGGTTGCTGGCTCGGGCATGGTCCCTATAGTGCCCCGGGTGCCGAACCGGCGGCGGTAGTGACTCAGGTTGCGGCCGGTGTTCAAGTGCCGGCGGGGCTGCTTGGGGAGCGGGGGACCTTCAGCCCCGCCGGCACTTTGCACCATAGCTGTCGTGACTGCGCATCGGTGCGAAGTTGAGCAACACTGCAGCACTTATGCAGGCAAACTCAGGCCTTCACCGCGCCGGAGGTCGTCAAGCGTCGGCCATGCCGCGAAGGGCACCGAGCCCGGCCCTGGCTAGCCGGCCCACGCAAACCACGCCTAACCGGGCGTGTCGCGCTACAGTACCCGCCACCATGTCCGGAGCATTTCAGCGGCGGCTTCCGATATAGCTCGCGAAGGCGACGATGTTGCCCAGGTAGTGACCAGTTTTCTGGTCGAATAGCCCGCCACAGGTGATCAGCCGGAGAGTAGGCCAGCTGCTGTACCCGAACACGCGCTGAGTCGGGAACTTTGCCTTCGCAAACAGCGCAATGGAGTAAGCCTCGAAAATTGCGACGCGGCCACTTCGCAGGCGGACGAAAATTTTGGCGCCGGGCCGCAGGTTGCCGAGTTGATAAAAGACCGCGGGCCCGACCTTTGCCGCATCAACGTGCCCGAGGATGGCCGCCGCGCCCGGTTGCCCTGGGGCAGGTCCCTTGTCGTACCAGCCGGTCACCATCGGAGTGCTCAGGGGCGGCACGGCAACCGTGCCGTTGGCGTTGAGCCCGACCTTGATAACTTTCGCGTCCACGTGAATCGACGGAATGTCGATGCTGACCGGCACCGACCGGCCGAGTGCCTCGTCCTTGACCTTGCCGCCTCGTGGCATTGCCGTGATCTCTGAGCTCCTGGCAGCCCAGGCGGGCGGTAGCGGTGGTGGTGACCAGCGCAGCGTGTCGTGGCCGTAAAAGGCGACCACAACACCGACGGCGATCAGGATGATCGCCGCCACGTTGAGCCGCGAGATCCGCCGCACGGCTGCGATCAGTCCTCGTTCCCGGTCGCGCGCAGGGCGCACGGCGCTGTGCTGGACATGATCTTCCCCCGAGATCGGCATGCGAAGTGCCGGACTCATTCCCGGCAGCCGCCCCGTCTATGCCCAGCGTTGTCAACGGGCGAAGGGCGGGGTGCCCGAATGCGGAGCCAGCGAGCCGGTCCTGACTGCCTCGGCGGCCAGGACCCCGAAGAGGTAGAAGCAGGCCGACTCCTCAGTGGAGAAGAGCTGCAGCTCGTGACGGTTGCCATTGGCGGAGTGAAAGACCTCGAAACCCCGATCTGTCTGGAGCAGGCAGAGGGCGCCCTCCACCTCTTCTCCGATCGCGTATGACTCGACCGGGATCGCGGCGAGGTTGGCCAGTTCAGCGAACAGGCGCTCGGTGGCCAGCCGCCGCCGGGCTGAGCGCCGGGGCCCGGCCAGGCTGGCGTCGGGGGCAGCCGGATTCGCCTGATCGCCCGGCACGTACCCGGCCCTGGGCTGAACTCCGGGGGAGGATTCGGCCGGCCGGGTGGCCTGCCCCGCTGGCGCGTCGGGGGCGAGGAGGGGCACGCTTGCCGACGGCGACCCGCCTGCCAGGCTGGCGGGCGCGGGGGAGAATGCGGCCTGGGCGCCTCGCCTCTGCGGTGAGGCTGAAGTCCTGGAGCTCTGCCCGGCCGCCGCCTGGGCGGGTGGGCCTGCAGCTGCCGGGATGGCTGGAGCCGCCGACGCCGGTGCTACGGCAGCCGCCGAGGAGGCTGAACTGTCCTCACCCAGGGCGGGCCGGGTGGCCGCGGCGGCCGGGGCAGTCTGGGGAGCCTGGGCGGCACCGACCATCGCGGGCTCTGGTGCTAGGCGGGCAGCAGATTCCTGATCCTCGACGGGCGGCGAGCTGGGCACTGGGCTGGCAGGGGGAGCGGCGGCCGCGCGCCGCTGCGCGGCGGTCTGGCGCGGCCGGCGGCGC
>JASIBJ010000293.1 GCA_030045215.1 Streptosporangiaceae bacterium
TAGGAGGCGTCTGCGGTCAGGCCCTGCAGCGGGTTCGGCGGCGCATACACGGTAAAGCCCTCACGGGTCAGGATCCGGATCACCGCGTCCCAGCTCGATGAGTCGGCCCACGCGCCGTGTTCCAGCACAATGACCGGCCTGGTCTTGCCGGCCTAGTTCAGCTCGCCGGCGTTGGCCGCGCGGGCCGGGCCGCCTGCGAAAGCGGCTGCCAGCAGGCTGGCCAGGGCCAGGATGACCGCGGCGATGACAAGGCGCAGCCGTGACGGCCGCGCGGTCGTGATGGTGTTCATCGCATGCGTCCTTTCAGGTTGTCGTGAACCAAGACGCTGTGCAGCATCGCCGTCCGGCGCGCCCGGCCGCTTGCGTCATGCGACTGCATCTGCGGGCGCTGGGCCTATCGCCCGCTCCGAGCGGTGAGCAGTCTCTGCTCGCGTCAGTCACCTGACTGAAGCCGCCGGCGATGGCCAGGTCCTACCGTCGTGCATCGAGGCGCGCGCTGGGTAGGAGGAACGGCATGGACATCAACCTGGCCGGACGAACCGCGGTGGTCACCGGGGGCAGCAAGGGCATCGGGCTGGCGGTCGTCCGGGAGCTGGCCGCCAGCGGCGCCCGCGTGATCACCGGCGCTAAGACCTCGTCTCCGGAGATTGAAGAACTCACCCGTGACAAGCGGGTGATCTTCTCCGAGGTCGACCTGGCCGACCCGGGCGGCCCGGCGCAGCTGGTCGCGGCAACTGGGGATCGGGTCGACATCCTGGTCAACAACGTCGGCATCGCCAGGGCCCGGCCCGGCGGCTTCCTGTCGGTCACCGACGATGAGTGGGCGACGAGCCTGACCCTGAACCTGATGGCCGCGGTCCGCGCCACCCGGGCAGCGCTGCCGGGAATGCTGGCCGCCGGGACCGGCGTCATCGTCATGACCTGTTCGGTCAACGCCCGCCTGCCCGACCCGGCCGTCATCGACTACAGCGCGGCCAAGGCCGGGCTGGCCGGGTTCGCCAAAGCGCTGTCCAAGGAGGTCGGACCGCACGGGATCCGGGTCAACACGGTTAGCCCCGGTCCGGTCGCGACCGACTTGTGGCTGGGCAGTGACGGCGTGGCCGCCACCGTCAGCCAGGCCACCGGGGCTCAACCCGCCGACGTCGAAAGCCAGGCCGCGGCCCAGTCGGTCACCGGGCGGTTCAGCCAGCCTGCGGAGGTCGCCGAGCTGATCCTCTACCTGGCCAGCGATCAGGCAGCCAACATCACCGGCGCAGACTTCACCATCGATGGCGGCCTGATCCCGACCTTGTAGCTCGGCGGGGTTTGCCGGGTGCCGATCCCCTACTGCCGCGTTGCCCGCGCAGCAGTGCGCCCGAGCGATGCTCTCGCTTGCTGAGCCCGTCGCGGGCCGGCGAGGTCGTCCAGTTCGGCCTGCAGGTCCGTGGCATCTGCCGCGCCGATCCGCTCAAAGATCTCGAGTGCCTGCCGCAGCAGGATCTTGGCCCGCGCCGCGTCGCCCGCGGCCAGAGCGCAGCGGCCCAGGCCGGCCAGTGCGGGTGCCTCGTCGCGGGAGCTGCCGATGGAGCGGGCCAGTTCCAGGGCCTGCCGGTGACACGCCTCCGCCAGCGCGAGCTGGCCCTCGACCCGGTGCAGCGTCCCTCGCTCGTTCAGAGTCCGTCCCTCACCGCCGCGGTGACCAATGGCGCGGTAGATGCTCAGCGCCTGCTCCAGCAAGTCAGACGCAGCCGGGTAGTCACCCGTCATCCGCCGCCCGATCGCTAGATCATAAAGGTCGCCGGCCTGGCCGAGCCGGTCACCGAGGTCGCGGTTGATGCCCAGCGCCTGCTCCAGCGCCTGGGCCGCGGCCGGGATGTCACCAGTGATCCGCAAGATGATTCCCAGCTCGCGAAGGGTGCCCGCGTGGCCGAGCCGGGCACCAAGATCAGGGTAAATGTCGAGCGCCTCCCTCAGGGCAAGCGCCGCTGCCGGGTAGTCACCCATCAGCCGCCGCGCTGTTCCGAGCCCGCGGAGGGTATTGGCCTGGCCGAGCCGGTCGCCGAGCTCCCGGCAGATGCTCAGTGCCTGCTCCTGCGCCTGCGCTGCGGTCGGGTAATCCTCGATCTCAGACCGTACGAACCCGAGGAAGCTGAGGGTGTTGGCCTGGCCGCGGCGGTCACCGAGATGCCGGTAGATGCGCAGCGCCTGCTCCAGGGCCTGCACGGCCGCTGGGATGTCAGACCGCACGGCCCCGAGTTCGCTCAGGGCACCGGCCTGGCCGCGGCGGTCACCGAGGTCGCGGTAGATGGCGAGCGCCCGCTCCAGGGCGTGGGCCGCGGCCGGGAAGTCGCTTGTGAATCGCCGCACGGTTCCCAGGTCGCGGAGGGCGTTGGCCTGGCCGAGCCGGTCACCGAGGTCTCGGTAGATGCGCAGCGCCTGCTCGAGCATCTGGGCCGCTGCCGGATAATCACCGGTCAGCAGCAGCGCGTCTGCCAGGTCATTGAGCGCGTTGGCCTGGCCGAGCCGGTCACCGACGTGATGCGCTGCCTCGATCGCCGCCGTGTGCCGGGTGATGGCCTCAGCCCAGGGGCCGTCGCGCCGGAGCACGCCGGCCAGGCCCGCGGTGAGAGCGATCACACGGTGCTGCTGGTCTGTTGCAATGGCGTGGTCGAGACAGGCGAGCAGGTTTGCGCGCTCGGTCCGCGCCCAGGTCAGGGCCACCTCCGGGTCGGCGAGGGCAGGAGCCGCAGCCGGCGGCGCATCCCGCGAGGTCGCGGGAACGGGGCGGGTCTTGCGGCTGATGAGGTCATCGGCGCGAGCCGCGGTGTGCTGGTAGTAGTCCAGCAGCCGGGTCGCGGCAGCGTCCCGATCATGTTCGGAGTCGAGGCGGTCGGCCAGGCTCCGCGCGTGCTTGCGGATCAGGTCGTGCAAGCGGTAGCGGCCTTCGGCCGGCTCGGTGAGCAGGTAATGGTCGTACAGGGCCTCCAGGCCGCGCAAGGCGGCGGCGAGGTCCGAGCCGTCCAGGGCGGCAGCGGCGTAACCGTCGATGTCAGGGCCCGGATGCAGGCCCAGCCGCCGGAACAGGCGCTGCTGATCGGCGGTGAGGTTGGCATAGGACAGGTCGAACGCGGCGGCCACCGACACGTTCTCGGTTGCCATCAGCTCCACGCGGTCCACCGCAGCGGCGAGTTCGGCCGCCCGCCCGGCGGCTGACCAGGCCGGGTGATGGCGCAACTGGCGGGCGACCATGCCGATCGCCAGCGGCAGGTAGCCGCACAGCCGGGTGATCTCGGCCACTGCCGGATCAGCCGGGCTCAGCCCGGCCCGGCCCGCGAGGCGGACCAGCAGTGCGGCGGCCTCGGCGGGCGGCAGGATGTCCAGGCTGATCGGGGTGGCGTCATCCAGTGCAGACAGATGCCGGCGGCTGGTGACCAGCACCAGGCTGCCGGCGCGACCCGGCAGCAGCGGCAGGACCTGTCGGCTGCTGGCCGCGTCATCGAGCACCAACAGCAGTCGTTTAAGAGCCACCCGGTCCCGCCACAGGGCTACCCGCGCTTCCAGGCCCGGCGGGATCTGCGCAGCGGGAACGCCGATCGTCAGCAGCAAACTGGCCAGCGCGTCGGCCGGATCGGCCGGCCGTCGGCCGGGCGTATGTCCGTGCAGCAAGACGAAGATCTGCCCGTCGGGGAACGCGTCCGCGAGGCGATGCCCGGCGTGCACCGCGAACGCGGTCTTGCCGACCCCGGCCATCCCGCCGATCACGTGAATGCTCACGACACCCCGCGCCGCCACCGCTGCCTGCGCCAGGTGCTCAAGTTCCGGCTCTCGCCCGACGAACGAGGCCACGTCACGCGGCAGTGACCGCATGGCCGCCGCCGCGGCTGCCGCAGGCACGCTCTGCACGGGACGGCCTCGCGCGACCGCCTCGAAGTGGGCCCGTTCCGGGCCGAGCAGATCCAGCGCATCGGCCAGCAACCGCACGGTGTCCTTCTGTGGAGTGGTCGCCACTCCCCGTTCCAGATCACTAACCGCGCGCCGGCTCAGATTCGCGGCACTGGCCAGCTCCTCCTGCGTCAGACGAGCATCGGCGCGTAGCCTGCGCAGCAAATCGGAGAAAGTGACCGGCGCCTCAGCCACGTCCGTTCCTCCTGCCAGCTGGCTGACAGGAGGATTGTGCACGATCCGGCCCGGACGCCGCCACCGGCAGGCGTGGCGCTGTCAGCCGTACACGCCTGGCTTTACTCGGCCGGGACCAGGGACGAAGGACAATCAGGGCAGGACAGCGCGCGCGCTATCACCAGACGCGTGAGCGATCAGTGCGTCCCTGAGTCCAGCGCGACTCGAGACCCCGAGCTTCGGGAAGACCCGGTAGAGGTGGGATCCGACGGTGCGGGGGGACAGGTAGAGGCGCTGCCCGATTTGCTTGTTGGTGAGGCCGGCGGCAGCCAGCGACACAACCTGGTGTTCCTGGGCTGTCAGCACAGGGAGTCGGTGATATTCCGTCCTGGTCGGGGTCAGCCTCCCGGCTCGCAGCTCGTTA
>JASIBJ010000294.1 GCA_030045215.1 Streptosporangiaceae bacterium
CCGGCCTAAGGGTGCAAACTACCGAACATGCACACGCTCGTCGCGGATCACCCGCTCATCGCGCACAAGCTCACGACGCTGCGTGACGTGAGCACACCGACGCCTGAGTTCCGGCGGCTCGCCGACGAGCTCGTCACGCTGCTCGCCTACGAGGCGACGCGGCACCTGCCGGTGGAGCCGGCCACGGTCAAGACTCCGGTCGCGGCTGCCGAAGGTGTGAAGCTCGCCGGCCCGCCTCCGATGATCGTGCCGGTGCTGCGTGCGGGCATCGGCATGCTGGACGGCATGACCAGGCTGCTCCCGGCCGCGGCCGTCGGGTTCATGGGGCTGGCCAGGGACGAGGAAACGCTCGTCGCCACCGCCTACGCGGTCCGGCTGCCGGCCGACCTGACTGGCCGCGAGGCCGTCGTGCTCGACCCGATGCTCGCGACCGGCGGCACGCTCGAGGTCGTCATCAGGACGCTGATCGACCGCGGAGCGGCCGGGGTGACGGCCATCTGCCTGCTCGCGGCGCCTGAGGGCCTCGCCCGGGTAGCGGCGGCGTTCCCGGAGGAAGAGGTCGCCGTGCCGATCCGGGTGGTCACAGCGGCAATCGATGCCCGGCTGAATGAGCGGGGCTACATCGTGCCCGGCCTGGGCGATGCCGGTGACCGACTCTTCGGCGCCGTCTGATCGCTGCCCGGGCCGCCCGCTTCAGCTACTGGCCATGCGCTCGATTGTGATGGTCATGTTCTTGCGCAGGGTGTGCAGGCGACCTTGCAGGATGGCCGCGGCCTCGGCGGGGTCTTTCCGCATGCCCTCGCTCAGGCCCGTCACGCCCGGGCCGTGTACGAACCGGTGTGACACCCTCGTCTGGCCAGGCGAGTCGCCCGGCACCAGCTCGTAGCGCCAGATCGAGCCCGGTCGCTCGGGCAGTTTGCTTGGGTCCAGAACGATCCACTCGAAGACGTCAGGGCGGTGCGCCTCAGTCACCACGCAGGTGACGGTGGACGTGAAGCCGCCCGAGAACTCGTTGCGCGCCTCGAACCGCCCTCCAGTCTGCGCGGTCGAGCCATCGAGCCACGCCGCGCCGGCGCACTCGGGACTGAACTCGCCGATCCTGGCTACGTCGGTGACCAGGTCCCACATCGCGCCCTGGTCCTTGTCCACGACAACGTCCACATCCACGCTGGCTCCGGCTGCCTCTGTCATCGCGCACCTCCACGGTCGGTCGCCCGGCGCTCTGCTGCCGGCCGGGCTGTCGTACTCGCGACGAATGGCACTGGCCCCAGATGGACACAACCGGGAACCCGAGTTCGCTGAGAGCGTCGGCCGGCGTGCTCCCGCCCGCGGCCCGGCCGTCTTAGCGTTGGTCGGAGGGGGCGCGAAGCCGGACTAGGAGTACGCGATGGCGCCGACGGCGGCATACGACGAGATCGCCGACTGGTATGAGCAGGAATTCCTGCCCAGAACGCAAACAGGCACGGATCCGATTGGCATTGCCGCGTCATTGCGAAGTCTGCTGGGAAACGGGACGGGCACGTGTCTGGAGATCGGCTGCGGCACCGGGACGTGGGCGAGCGAGGTCCGCGATCTGGGCTGGACTCCGGTCGGCATCGACGTGTCGGCCGCGATGCTCAGGCACGCAGCCGGACGGCTGCCGATCGCGCGCGCCGACGCGGCGCGGCTTCCCGTACCCGACTGCAGCCTGGAGGCCGTGGTCTCAATCATGGTGCACACGGACATGCCCCAGTACCCGGCGGTGCTGCGCGAGGCCGCCAGGGTTCTGCGGCCCGCCGGGGTGCTCGTGCACATCGGCGTCCATCCCTGCTTCTGCGGCGGGTTCGCCGACCACAGCGACCGGGAGGCGGTCATCATCCGGCCCGGCTACCTGGACAGTCACTGGACGAAGGCCTCCTATACCGACCAGGGGATCCGCGACAAGGTCGGCGCCACTCACGTGCCGCTGGCGGGCCTGCTGCACGCGTTCCTTGACGCGGGCCTGGTGCCCGAGCGGTTCGCCGAAGGGGGCGAGCCGCTCCCGGCCGTGCTGGCGGTCCGGGCGCGCAAAACCGAACCCTGGCTGGACAGCCCGTCGGCGAGGTGCCAGACGGTCCCGCGCAGTTCAGCTACTGGCCGCCTGCGACTGAGTCGAGCCTTGCCAGGTCCGCGGGAGTGAGCCGGATCGCGCCGGCGGCCACGTTCTCGGACACGTGGTCGGGGTTCTGCGTCCCTGGAATTGCCAGCACATGCCGTCCCAGCTGCAGGGCCCAGGCGACCCGGATCTGGGCGGCCGTGGCGCCATGTGCGCGCGCGACGGCGAGCAGCGCGGCCGGCTCGTCCGTGCTCGCGCCTGCATGCCGGCCGGCGCCGGCAATGGTGAAGAATGGCACGAACGCGATCGCCTCGGCCGCGCAGACGTCCAGTAGTCCCCGGGATTCCGGCCGACGGTCGAACATGCTGTAGGCGTTCTGCACGCAGACCACCGGAGCGATGGTCTGCGCCTCGGCGAGATGCCGCGGTTCCACGCCGGAGATCCCCAGGTGCCGGATCAGTCCGGCCGTGCGCAGGTCGGCGAGCGTACCAAAGTGCTCGGCTATGGAATGGACGCTCTCCTGCCGGCGGTAATTCACGACGTCAAGGTGATCGCGGCCAAGCTGGCGCAGGTTCTCCTCGACCTGGCCCCGCAGTTGGTCGGGCCTGGCCCTGAGCCACTGCCCGGACGGGTCTCGCCCCGGCCCGACCTTGGTGACGATGACCAGGTCATCCGGGTAGGGCGCTAGCGCGGTGTTAATGAGCTCGTTGGCCGACCGCAGCGCGGAGAAGTAGAACGCGGCGGTATCGATGTGGTTGACGCCCAGCTCGACCGCCCGCCGCAAAGTCCTGATGGCCCGGTCCCGGTCACCAGCGGTGGCATCGGCAGCGAATGCCCGCCCCTGCTGTGGCAGCCGCATCGCGCCGAACCCGACCCGGTTGACCGCGAGGTCGCCAAGTGTCCAGGTACCTGCCGCGGCTGCGGTGATCGGGGGGGAAGTCATGATCCAATTCTGGCATGCCGGGCCATGGCGCGACTGAGGCGTCGAGACGCAGGTCGTGTCCGCGGCCTCGGCAGCATCGAGGCACGACCAGCAACTGAACCGCCTGCGAGTCGCGCCTGGCCGCACTACGAACCAGACGGATCCCCCGGATGTGCGGCGTACACCACCATCCACCGCGGACGGAGCCGGTACGCGACGACATCTCCCCAGCCCAGCGGCGACTCGCCGTAGTGATTGGTCAGATGGTCAAGGACGCTGTCCCACTGCGGGTCGGCCGGGCCAGCAAGCGGATTCAGCACCTCGGCGCTGCCGTGGGTGAAGACCCCGAGCGTCTCGCCCCGCAGGTGCGCCGCGCTCACCGCCGGGCGTGCCTGCAGGTGCCGGGCCTTAGCCGCCGACCGGGTTGTGCTGAAGACCCAGCAGCCATGCAGGAAGTGACCGTCGACGGCGCTGATTCGCGGCTCGCCGTGCGCCGTCACGGTCGACACGGCAAGCACGCACATACCCGAGAGCACGTCCGCAAGCTGCCGTGCCGTGAGAGTGCGCTCACCGGGGCGGATGATCGACCTCAGATGGGATGTCGCGCCGGCCAAGGACCTCTCCAGCAGCGCATCAAGCGCGTCAAGCTCGGCTTCTGTCTCATGCACACCGGTGACTCTGCCACAGCGCTACGACACTAACGGGTTCTGATCAGGCCGACGGTCTCGCCCGCCGCTCCAGCCGGCCGAGCATCCAGCCTTCCACCGTGACGATGGCCGCATCGCCGGCCGGCAGGCCCACCGGAATCGCGCCCGTCACGACAGCGATCATGCCGAGCATGCCGACGACGCAGTCGAATTCGTCCTCGCCAGCCGGGCCTTCGCAGAAGCCGGTGGTAACCCGGCCGAGCACGTCCGGCGCCCAGCCAACGCCGAGCGACTCGGCCCAGGTCAGGAGGTGCGGGACGCACATCAGCCGGTCGTCACGCCGGCGCTTGCTCCACCGGGCAGCCGGCGGCGCGCCGATGCATCGGTAGAACTCGCGCGGGTAGACCTCCGCCACCACGAACCCGGCCCCCGGGATGGTCGAGCGCGGCGGCGCACTCGCGGCCAGCAGCGAGCACAGCGAGCCGTCAAAGGGCCACAGCGCTATGTCCGCTCCCCTGGCCCGCGCATGCCGGAGCAGCCGCCAGCCGTCTAGCGACGCCTTGCCCGCTTGCTTCGGGCCGAGCGTCCAGAACAGCGTCTCCGCGTCGCTCCCGTCGCCCCGGCGCCGCAACTGCCGCGCCGACAGACCGAGCCCGTCGTACAGGTCGGCCCGGCGGGTACCCCCAGGTCGCCGCGGATAGAACGGCCGGCGCAGGCTGATGTCACCGGCCCGCTCGGCTACGTGCTCGAACTCCTGCCACGGCCAGGACCCGATCAGGTCGAGGAAGGCCGGGAACGATGTCACGCCGACCGCGGCGGCGTAATCGCGCGGCAGGCCGATAGTGAAGTCAAAACCGACCAGGGAGCGACCCGGCCTGCCCCTGCCCGCCAGGACGTCGAACAGATCGCGGGCGCGGCTCTGGGGCCCATGGTCAGGAGCCGGAGCTACCGATACCACGTCATAACGCGGCCGTGCCCCGCACGCGGCGGTCAGCTCGGCCACGGCGACCTGCCGCTTGCGAGGCTCACAGCCCCAGTCGGCGTGCGCGACGACGGTCGGAAACGTCATATCAGGCAGCTCAGCCGGCACGCGCTCAGTCTGGCCGGCTGTCCCGGGCATGGTAGAAACGGGCCATGAGCACCGCAATCCCGGATCTTGCCGACGTGCTCGCGGCGCGCGAGCGCATTGCCCCCTACCTGCGCCCCACCCCGCTGTACGGCTACCCCGCGCTGGACGCGGTGACGGGCGCGCAGTTGCGGGTCAAACACGAAAACCATCAGCCCGTCGGGGCGTTCAAGGTCCGCGGCGGCGTCAACCTGGTGAGCCTGCTCAGCGCGCAGGACCGCCAGCGCGGCCTCGCGACCGCCTCGACCGGCAATCACGGCCAGTCCATCGCCTACGCGGCGAACCTGTTCGGCGTGCGGGCCACCGTGTTCGTACCGGAGCACGCCAACGAGGTCAAGGTCGACTCGATGCGGGCGCTCGGTGCCGCCATCGTGTTCCATGGCCGCGACTTCGACGACGCGCGCGAGTACTGCGAGAAACAGGCCATCGAACATGGCTACCGCTACGTCCATTCAGCGAACGAGCCTGATCTCATTGCCGGAGTGGCTACCTACAGCCTTGAAATTCTCGCGGAACGAGCCGACACCGAGGTGATCGTCGTTCCGGTAGGCGGGGGTAGCGGGGCGGCCGGGGCGTGCATCGTGGCCAAGGCCGTACGCCCGTCGATTGAGGTCATCGGGGTGCAGTCCGAGGCCGCGCCGGCTGCCTACAAGTCCTGGCAGGCCGGGGAACTCGTCGAGGACTCCACCCACACGTTCGCGGAGGGGCTGGCCACCCGGACCGCCTTTGACCTGCCGCAGCGGATCTTGAGGCAGTGGCTCGATGACTTCGTGCTCGTCTCCGACGCCGCGCTCGCTCAGGCCGCTCGCGTGATGATCGAGAAAACCCGCAACCTGGTCGAGCCAGCCGGGGCGGCCGCACTGGCCGCCGTCCTGGCCGATCCCGGCCGCTTCGCCGGGCGCAAGGTGACGGTCGTGTGCAGCGGCGGCAACATCAGCCCGGCTCAGCTCACCGCCCTGTGGGCCGGCCCGGCGAGCTAGGCCCCCCGGCCCTGGCAACCGGGAGGTCAGGGCGTGACCGGCGCAGGAGACACCTCGTTCCCCTCCCGAAAGCTGAGCGTGCACGGCCGCACTGCAGAATGGCGGCCATGGAGGACGAGGAGCAATCCGTCGAGCTCCTCGCCGATCTCGACCGGCCAGGCGCCTGGATGCTGCTGGTGAGCGGCACGCCGCAGTCGCACGTAGACCTCGATAATCCGGAACACCTGGAGTTCGAGTACATGCGCAGGCTCGGGCATGTGGCCGACCTGGCCGGCCCGGCCGGCCAGCCGCTCCGGGTCCTGCACCTCGGCGGTGGCGGGCTGACGCTGGCCAGATACGTGGCCGCGACGCGCCCGGGGTCCAGCCAGCTGGCGGTGGAATCGGACGCCGAGGTGGCCGAGCTTGTGCGGCGCAGGCTGCCGCTCGACCAGCCGGGCCGGTCGCGGACCCGGGTCGGCCGGATCCGCGTCCGGGTCGCCGACGCGCGTGCCGCGCTTGAGGCCGTGGCCGCGGGCTCGTTCGACCTGGTGGTCGCCGACGTGTTCGCGGGGGCTCAGACTCCTGCCCACCTGACCTCGGCCGAGTTCGTGACGGCCGCCCGGCGGACCCTCCGGCCGACCGGAGTATTCGCCGCAAACATCGGCGACGGACCGCCGCTTGACCATGCCCGTGGCCGGGTGGCCGCGGTGCGGTCAGTGTTCAGCCACTGCTGCCTGATCGCCGAGAGCGCGGTGCTGCGCGGGCGGCGGTTCGGCAACCTGGTCGTGGTCGGAGCCGACGGCGAACTGCCCGCCGCCGAGCTGACCCGGCGGACGGCGGCCGACCCGTTCCCCGCGCGGGTGCTTGATGGAGAGCAACTGGACCAGTTCGTGGCCGGATACCGGCCCACCACTGACGCCAGCGCCGCTCCGTCCCCGGCCCCGCCCGCCGACGTGTTCGCCGACCGCCGACCGCCGGGCCGGGTAGCCGACTGAAGGGCCGCGCGCTACTTGTGGCCACGGCTGGCATTATTGGTCCCGATACCGCATTGGTCCCGACACCGCATTGGTCCCGATACCGCCGCGGTCGCGGGACCGAGTGCAAGCATGGAGGTACTGCGGATGCGGACATTCGCCAGCCTGGAGGAGTTCGCGGCGGCCAAAGGCGAGACGCTCGGCTACAGCGAGTGGCACAAGATCACCCAGGAGCGGATCAATACCTTCGCCGACGCTACCGATGATCACCAGTGGATCCACGTGGACGTCGAGCGTGCCGCCAGCGGGCCGTTCGGTTCGACGATCGCGCACGGCTACCTCACCGTGTCTCTGCTGCCGGTCATGATGATGGAGACCTACCGGATCGAGAATCTGGCGATGGGGATCAACTACGGCCTGGACCGGGTCCGCTTCCCGTCCCCGGTTCCGACCGGCTCGCTCGTCCGCGGCCACGCAACCCTCACCGACGTTAAGCAGACCCGCCTCGGCTCGCTCGCCCACATCCGCATCAGGGTCGAGATCGAGGGACAGTCCAAGGCCGCATGCGTCGCCGATACGCTCTCGCTGTTCGTCTCCGCGATCGGCTGAGCGCGCGCGCCTGCCGTATCAGGTTGGCCGGACTGCGGCGTGGCGCCGCCGGATGATTGTTCCGGCACGCCGTGTGAACGTCGTAGGCTTCCAGCGTGAACGAGCCGCGCGACGCGGATTCGGTTGCGGCGCGGCTCAAGGTCCTGCGCGGCACCCTCGGGCTCAGCCAGGAGCAGCTGGCCCGCCGTCTTGGCGTGTCGTTCGCAACCGTCAACCGCTGGGAGTCCGGGCGCACTCAGGGGTCGCCGCGTGCGCTCCAGGTAGTTGCCGAGCTTGAGGCCGAGATCGCCGCGTCCGGGCTCCCCCAGTCGCAAGCGGTCCAAGCCCGAGCCATCCAGCCTCAAGCGGCCCAGGCCCAAGCCGTCCAGGCCCAAGCCGTCCGGGCCCAAGCGGACGAGCAACCCAGCCGACCACCACAGGAACAGCCGCACCACAGCCGGCTGCAGCTCGCTCAGACCAGCTTCATTGGCCGCCACCACGAACTGAGCGAGCTGGCCGACCTCATCCGCCAGTCACGACTGGTCAGCTTGGTCGGACCCGGCGGCGCCGGGAAGACCAGGCTCGCGATCGAGGTCATCAGCCGCAGCTTCTCCGGCGCGAACGTGGTGTTCGTCCCGCTGGAATCTGTCCGGCCGCCCAGATCGCTTGGTTCGGCCCTCGCGTCCCAGCTAGGCGTGCACGACCAGCACGGCGTTTCCCTCCCGGAGTCGCTGCGGGCCGTCCTCAGCGAGGCGCCCCGGTTGCTGGTCCTGGACGGCGCCGAGGCCCTGCGCGATGAGGCGGCAAGCCTGGTCGGCCAGCTGATCGGCGCGGTGCCCGATCTGCGGGTCGTCGTCACCAGCCGGATCCTGCTCGGCGTGCCGGGTGAAGTCTGCTGGACGGTGCCCCCGCTTGCGTGTCCGTCACTCGCAGCCGACGCGGCGGAAATCGCCGGCTCCGACGCCGTGCAGCTGTTCATCGCGCGGGCCAGCGACCGGCTTCCGGCCTTCCATGCCTCCGACGTCGCCCCGCACGCCATCGCCGAGCTCTGCCGCCGGCTTGACGGGTTGCCGCTGGCGATCGAGCTGATCGCGAGCTGGGTCGGCACGCTGTCCATCCAGGAGATCCTGCAGCAGCGCACGGTGCTGCTTGACTCGGGCCCGGCCAGGTCCGGCCAGGCAGGCACCCGCGGGCTCGCCGACGTGCTCCAGGTCAGCTACGACCTGCTGGAGCCCGACCCGCAGCGCCTGCTGCCGATGCTGAGCGTGCTCGGCGGCTCTTTCGGCCTGGCCGACGCCCAAGCCGTCCTTGACGTACCAGGGCCGCAGGCCGCGCTGACCATCCGGGGCCTGGTGGACTCGTCCTGGCTGGTGGTCAGCCGAAGCAGCGATCAGAACCGGTTCAGCATGCTGGAGACGATCAGGACGTTCGCGGCCGCGCAACTGGAGCGGACCGGGGATGGCCCCGCCGCCCGCGAGCGGCACGCCCGGCACTTTGCCACCATGGCCGTCGCCAGTGAGAACGGCCTGACCGGACCCGAGGCGACCGCGTGGACGACGCGCCTGGAGGTAGCGGGTCCTGATCTCCAGCTGGCGCTGCACTGGGCGGAGGAGTACGACCTCGACCTGGGCCTGGACATGGCAGCCGCGCTGTGGCGGTGGTGGCTGCTCACGGGCCAGCTGTCGATCGGGCGCGGCTGGCTGGCGGGCCTGTTGCGCCAGGCGGCCGCGCGCAAGGACGAGCGGACCGGGCGGGCAATGTGCTCCGCCGCCGTTCTGGCCGCCGAGAACGGCGATTATCACCAGGCGATCCGCCATGCCGAGCTTGCGCTCGGTGTCTTCGAATCGCTGGGCATGACCGAGCGCATGGCCTTCGCATCGACGGTGCTGGCCTCAGCGCACCGATACCTCGGCGACAACGCGGCAGCCAGGCGCTGCTTCCAGGATGCGATGGACCTGAGGATCGCGCTCGGCGACCGCCGCGGCGTGTCGGTCGCGATCAACAATATGGCGCTACTCGAACTGGATGACGGCAACCTCGAACGGGCCCAGGAGCTGTTCGAGCGCGCGCTGGCGATCAAGCGCGAACTCGGTGAACGTCGGTCCATCGCCATCGGCCTGGCGAACCTGGCCGACGTTCTGATCAAGACTCGCCAGTGGGAAGCCGCGGACCGCGTGCTCGCGGAGGGAGCGGAGTTGGCGTCGGGGATACCCCAGATCGTCGGAACCATCCGGTGCAATCAGGGCAACGTAGCCGTCCACCGGCAGGACTGGGCAGTCGCAACGGAGCACTTCCAGGCCGCGATCGCCGCCTCGCAAGCGGCCGGCCACCCGCACGATGCGATCGAGGCCATGATCGGCCTGGCGAAGGTGCGGCACCAGACGGGCCGCAGTGACGAGGCGCTGCACCAGCTCAACGCCGCCGGCGAACTTGCCGACAGGCTCGGCAATCCTCAACGCGTGGCGGACGTCCGGTCCGCGGTCGACGAGGTGACCGCGACCTACCACCATCCCGCGCTGCCCGCGGACCTGACGGCACGGCAGGCCGAGGTACTGGGACTGCTGGCCGCCGGGTTAAGCAACAAGGAGATCGCGGCCGAACTCGTCCTCAGCCTGCCTACCGTCGAGCGCCACCTGGCCACCATCTACCGCAAGCTGGGTCTGAGCGGCCGTGTCGAGGCTACCCGGTTTGCCGTCGAGAGCGGCCTGGCCCCCGCCTTCGGCCAGCGGGTGCTATAGCGAACGCGCGAGTGTTATAGCGCTGGCCAGACGCCCGGTCGCGAACGGGCCGTTCTCACATGCCGATCAAAGGCTTTTAGCGCATTAGGCCCTATTTATCGGAACGGCTCACTTACATGGTTGCAGTGATTCGCTCGGCACTGTCGCCCGGATAGAAAAACGATGAATGGCAGCTGGTCCCGTCCACCGCGGGGCGGGACCAGCTTTGGGGCCGTAACTACTCGGTCATCGGGCGGAGGCGAGAATGCACGATCAGCTGCTCGGGTCGACGCAGCCTGTGCTGTCCATCTCGCTCGAGCCGGGCGAGAGCATCGTCGCCGGGTCCGGCACGTTCTCCTGGATGACCGACTCGATCCAGATGTCAACGGGTCTCGCCGAGCATCAGCAGGCAGCGCTCGACGAGTCACCCCTGCATTTGAGCGCCTACACGGCCAGGGAAGCGGCGGGCACGATCGCGTTCGCCTCCAGGCTCCCTGGCAGCATCATCTGCATCCAGGTGTCGCCGGGGCGCGAATACCTGGTGCACCGGCACGGCTTCGTGGCAGGCACGCCAGGCATCGAGGTCACGACGGACTACCAGCGCTATGACTTGACCGACCCGGACGAGTTCGTCCTCCGCCGGATCGGCGGCCGGGGCACCGCCTGGGTCGAGCTATCAGGCGACGTGGTCAGGCGCGACCTGCCGGCCGGCACTTCGCTGCGCACTCATCCTTGGCACATCGGCATGTCAGACGCCTCGGTCACCGTGCTGATGGCCAGGCTGCGCGGCGTTGACGCCGACCTTTTCGGGAACGAGGTGTCACGTTTCGCGGTGGTTTCCGGGCCTGGCGCGCTCTGGCTGCAGTCGACGTCGCTGCTGGCCACCGAGCAGCCCCGGTTAGCTCACTTCCCGCAAGTCGTCCAGGGCCTGCCGACATCCCCGGCGAGTGAGGGGGATGCCGGGTGTGCGGCAGGTCCTGGCATATCGGACTGATTCAACCTGCGAATGGGGTTAGGAACTATGAACATATCCGCTTACTCAGCCCGTGGCCGGGCCGGCGCGGCAGCCGCACTGGTGGCGGCGGCCGGTCTCATGCTCGCCGCCTGCGGCGGGTCGTCACCGAGCAGCACCTCTGGCAGCACGAGCACGAGCAGCCCGAGCACCTCCAGCTCGAGCTCCCCGCCATCGAGCAGCAGCTCGACGTCGACCGTGTCAGCGGCCTCGGTGCCGTTCCCGATCGCGGTCGGCAACACCTGGGTCTACAAGTCGGTGGCCCTGGCCGGTATCACCAGCACAGTGACCAACAAGGTCGTCTCGGTCACTCCCGTGTCCGGGGGCAGCCTGGTGACGATGTCCAACACCGACTCGCTCACCGGCACTACGACGGATTCCACCTTCCTCTTCCACTCGGACGGCTCCATCACCTACCCGTCCAACCAGTTCGGCAGCAGCGCGGTCATCATCAAGGGCGGCATCGTCTTGCCGCCGGCCTCGGTGATTGCTTCCGGGCAGTCGACGACGTCGACCGTGGAGATCAAGGTCACCTCGGGCACGACGAAGGAAGACGTAACCGGGCATCTCTCCGTCAAGGGTGATGGCACCGCGTCGGTCACGGTACCGGCCGGCTCGTACTCGGCCACCGTCGTGCAGATGACCGAAAACTTCTCGATGCTCGGCTACTCGTCGACGATCGTGGTGAAGACGTGGTTGGCCAGCGGGGTTGGCCCGGTCCAGTCCGAGGCAACGATCGACATCCTCGGCCACTCCGAGCTCGCCTCCCACCTGGAGCTGGTCTCCTTCACACAGGGCTAGAACAGCCAACGGGGACTCGCTGTGACCGCGGCCTGGCCGCGGTCACAGCGAGTTTGGCACCCGTCAGGCGGCCCGGTCGACTGACGCAGCGAGGGGCAGGCCGACGTCCGGCCAGCTCCGTGACAAAACGGCTCCCCGACCCCGGTGACCTGACCGGCTAGGCCTCACGACCGCCAGCGTGCCCGGCGTCGCTGTCGTGCGCGCAAAAGTGGACTGTAATGATTGGCCGGGTGGACGATCGGGTGCCACCCAATTCCCGCCGTACGCGCCTGTGGGCGGCGGCGGGATCCAGGGGCATTCCCCTCTCGGCGATCCTGACCTCAATAGGGGCGGTCGCCGCGGCTTCTCTCGTCGCGATAGTGATTTACCGGCTGCGCGACCTGATCCTGCTTTTCTTCGTCGCGGGATTCGTCACGCTGATCTTGAATCCGCTCGTCGTAACCCTGCAAAACTGGCGCATCCGGCGCCGCGGATTGGCCGTGGCAGTGGTTACCCTGTGGGGCCTGCTGGTCTTCCTCGGGTTGGCGGTTGCGTTCGGGTACCCGCTGGTCAACGGACTGACGCACCTCGCCGACGCGCTGCCATCGTATGTGCACGACGCGGAGCATGGCAGAGGGCCGATCGGTCATATAGTCCGCAGATATCATATTCAACGATGGGTTATTACGAACGAACCTAGGTTGGTCAAGGTAGGTCAGGGCCTGGCCAGGCCGGCCCTCAGCTTTGGCAAAGGCGCCTTTTCTCTGCTCTTCAACTTGTTTCTCATATTCGTGCTCGTCGTGCTCTTCCTGCTCGAGGGTCCCAAGATCCGGGCGAGCCTTCTGCGCTTGATGCCCTCCGACCGGGCCAGCCGCTACGTCCAGGTCGCGCATGAAGTCAATCGCGCCGTCGGCGGGTACATGCTCGGCGATATCGCGACCTCGGTAATTGCCGGAATAGTAGTGCTCCTGACCCTGCTGTTGCTCGGGGTCCCGTTCGCCATTCTGTGGGCGCTTTGGGTGGCACTGGTGGATTTCCTGCCGATGATTGGCGGCGCCCTGGCTGGCATCCCCGTGGTGCTGTTCGCAGCCGCCCACTCACTGACGGCTGGCATCGTCACGCTCGT
>JASIBJ010000295.1 GCA_030045215.1 Streptosporangiaceae bacterium
ACCCGGCGACCACGCACGGCTCAGGTGACGTCAAGTACCACCTGGGCGCGCAGGGCACCTACCACGGCGCGGGCGGGGCTCAGATTCCGACCTCGCTGGTGGCCAACCCCTCTCACCTGGAGGCGGTCGACCCAGTCCTGGAAGGCGTGGTCCGGGCCAAGCAGGACGTCATCGACATGGGCGAGCCAGGCTTCACCGTGCTGCCCGTGCTGATCCACGGCGACGCGGCGTTCGCCGGGCAGGGCGTGGTGGCCGAGACCCTGGAACTGTCCCAGCTGCGCGGCTACCGCACCGGCGGCACCGTGCACATCGTGGTCAACAACCAGGTCGGATTCACCACCTCGCCCGAGTCGTCGAGGTCCAGCGTCTACAGCACGGACGTCGCCCGGATGATCCAGGCGCCGATCTTCCACGTGAACGGCGACGACCCCGAGGCAGTGGTGCGCGTCGGCAAGCTGGCGTTCGCCTACCGGCAGGCCTTCGCCAAGGACGTGGTCATCGACCTGATCTGCTACCGCAGGCGGGGACACAACGAGGCCGACAACCCGTCCTTCACCCAGCCGCTCATGTATGACCTCATCGACGCCAAGCGATCAACCCGCAAGCTGTACACCGAGTCCCTGATCGGACGCGGCGACATCACGATGGAGGAGGCGGAGGACGCGCTGCGCAACTACCAGCAGGAGCTGGAGCGCGCCTTCACCGAGACCAAGGACGCCATCAGCCGGCCCGCCGACCCCGGCGCGCTGCTGCGGCCGCAGCCGGGGTCGGAGATGCCCGCCGATTACGCCAGCGTCCCGACCGCGATCTCGCTCGAGACCATGAAGAGGATCATCGACACTCAGGTATCGCTGCCCGACGGTTTCACCCCGCATCCGCGGCTGCTGCCCCAGCTGCAGCGCCGCGCCGCGATGATCGAGCAGGACGAGATCGACTGGGCTACCGGCGAGCTGCTGGCCATCGGCTCGACGCTGATCGACGGCCACGCCGTCCGGCTGATCGGGCAGGACTCGCGCCGGGGCACGTTCGGCCAGCGGCACGCGGTGCTCGTGGACCGGCACACCGGTGCCGAGTACACGCCGCTGAAGGTGTTCAACTCGCCGACGGCCAAGTTCCACGTGTACGACTCGCTGCTGTCGGAATACGCGGCGGTGGGATTCGAGTACGGCTACTCGGTCGCCCGGCCGGATGCCCTGGTGTGCTGGGAGGCCCAGTTCGGGGACTTCGTCAACGGTGCCCAGACCATCGTGGACGAGTTCATCAGCTCGGGCGAGCAAAAGTGGGGCCAGCGCTCCGGCGTCGTGCTCCTGCTTCCGCACGGGTATGAGGGCCAGGGCCCCGACCACTCCTCGGCCAGGGTGGAGCGGTTCTTGTCGCTCTGCGCCCAGGACAACATGACGGTGGCCTTGCCGTCGACGCCGGCTTCGTACTTCCACCTGCTGCGCTGGCAGGCGCTGTCGGGCCGGATCAAACCGCTCATCGTGTTCACGCCGAAGTCGATGCTCAGGCTCAAGGCGGCGGCCTCGGCGGCGGCCGACTTCTCCTCCGGCTCGTTCGCCCCGGTGCTGGCCGATGCGGACGCGGGCGACCCGGCCCGCGTTCGCCGGGTGCTCCTGTGCTCGGGCAAGATCTACTACGACCTGGCCGAGCGCCGGCGGGCCAGCGGCCAGGCTGACGTTGCGCTGATCCGGGTCGAGCGGCTGTACCCGCTGCCGGGGGCCGAGATCGCCGCCGAGCTGTCCAGGTACCCGCAGTCGGCCGGGGTGACGTGGGTTCAGGAGGAACCAGCCAACATGGGTGGCTGGCCATTCATGGCGCTGCACCTGCCCGAGGCAGTGGGCCGGCGGGTCCAGCTCGTGTCCAGGCCGGCCAGCTCCGCACCGGCCTCCGGGTCGGCGAAGGCTTCCGCGGCCGAGCAGGCCGCAATCCTGGATGCCGCTCTGCAGGCAGGCTGACGGTGTACTTTACCGATCGCGGGATCGAGGAACTCGACGAGAGGCGCGGCGAGGAGCAAGTCTCGCTCGGCTGGCTGGCCGAGCGCCTGCGGGACTTCGTCGACGAGCACCCAGGCGCAGAGGCCACGATCGACAGCCTGGCCAGCTGGCTTGCCCGCCTGGACGACGACGCCGAGGAGTAGCCAACCGCGGGCCGTGGGCCGCGGCAAGCCGCTAGCCGGCCGGCTAATAGCAGGCCGCGGGCCGTGGGTTGCGGGAAGCCGCTAGGCGGCGGCGGATCGTGGGCCGTGGGCCGCGGCAAGCCTCCAGGCGGAGGGCCGGGCCCAGGCCGGAAAAGCCCCAGCTCACCGCTCACGGGCGTACCTTGGAACCGCCCGCGAGAAACGCGATGCATCTCGACTTTTGACGGACGCGACATATCGTATCTAAGATTGGTCTACGATCTTCCGATGAGAGGCAGGCGATGGCACGCTCTGCATTGAGTGGCCACGATCCAAGGCTGGCCGGTGAGTACAGGTGAGTCCCGTCTTCCGCCACGGCAGGCTGCGCTTGTACCTGCTCAAGCTCCTCGATGAGTCTCCGCGCCACGGATATGAGGTCATCCGCCTGCTGCAGGACCGGTTCCTCGGCGTCTACGCGCCCTCACCAGGCACGATCTACCCCCGGCTGGCGAGGCTGGAGGAAGACGGCCTCGTGACGCACGAGGAGGTAGACGGCAAGAAGATCTACAGCATCACCGACAAGGGCCGCGAGGAGATCCACAGCCGACTGTCCGACCTGGCCGATCTCGAGGACGAACTCACAGAATCGCTCCGCGACGTCGCCAGGGAGATCTCGGAGGACGTCAGGGAGACGGTCCGCGGCATCCGCGAAGAGATCACCTCGGCATTCCGCAGCCAGCAGGCGAGCCGGGCCGGTGGATCGCCCGACGCGATGCGCACGACTGGCACCGGCGATTCCTCAGGGCCCTCGGGCGGGGCGACCAGCGCCGGGTCCGGCCCGGCAGCCGAGGGACAGCGCGCCGACGACGACGCGTGGGCTAGCGAAGAAGCCCGCCGGATCAGGGAGGAAGCCAGGCGCACCCGAGAGCAGATGCGCGCCAAGTTCCGCGCCCGCAACCGCGGCGAGTGGTGGCAGGAGCGCATCAGCCGGGCCGATTGGTCGGGCTGGGCACCGTGGAGTGACTGGGCTACCGAGAACCGGGCCGAGGAGGGTACGGCGACGCCAGGCGGAGCTGGGTCCCGGCCGAGCCGCGGCGGTTCGAACCCGTTCGGCGACCTCGAGCGGATGGCGATGCAGTTCGCGAACGAGTTGCGCACAGCGGCCAGGCAGGCGGGGAACGTAGGCGAGCGTTCGCTGGGAGACCTGCGCGATATCCTTACCGACACGCTCGCCAAGGTCCGGGCCGAGGTCTTCAGCGAGGGCGCCGACCGCCAGGCTGACGCCGGCGCCGACGAACGGCAGCAGCCTGACGATCCCGAGGCCGGCGGGCAGAGCTAGCCCGGCGCTTCAACGCAGGCGCTCCCTTTCTATCGGCTAGCCGGCAGGGACAGTACTGATCTGCGCGAGCGCTCCGCGGGACCGCTCGATGGCCGACCGGATCTCGCGCGCCACCTTCCAGCCTTCGGTACGGATCCGCTGCGGCGGAACGGCCACCACGAGGATTCCCTCAGCGGCCATCCGGGCTTGCCGGACCAGCGTCCGTTCCCACGACGCAGGCGACAGGTGGTACGCCTTCGAGTCCACTTCGACTGCTACTCCCGCATCGGGCCACCAGGCGTCCGGGCAGGCCAGGAACTCCGAGCCGACATACAGCCTGGGGTTGTAGAGCGGCTCGGGCAGCCGGGCCTTCTTGATCAGCGCCCGCAGATCACCTTCGGCTATCGATCGCACGCCGTCAGCGACCTCGGCGAGAGCTTCTCGCAGCCGGGCCGAGCCCGGCGTGGTGCCCGCACCCAGTTCTTCCTTCAGCTGCCAGATCGCGACCTTGCCGCGCTGCACGCTCGCCGCAACCAGGGCGCGGGCATCGGAGACGGAGGCGACCTCCCTGACGGCGTCAGCGACCGCTCGTGAGGGCGTCGCGAACCTCACAACGCCCTCACGGTAACCGCTCTCGATGCGGCGGCCAGTCCGGTGCAACCGGGCGAAGCCCACGCTGGCGCGTCGGCACGTGAGCGGAATGAGAACGTCGACGACCTCGCTCGGCGCACACGGAATGCCGTGCCACGCCAGCGCGGCCTGCCCGGTAATCGCGAGAGCGTCGTGCGCGACCAGGAATGCGGCGGCGTTGCGCTGAGTGCTCGTCAAGCTGCCGCGGGCGGCCACATAGACGCCGGGGAGCGCTACCTGCCAGGGTCCGCCTGGCCGGAGCCGGTGCCGGAGCGCGCCGGGAGTCAGCGCGCAGGCGAACGCTTGATCACGGCTAATGACCTGACTCTGCTTACCTAAAGTGGTCGCGAGTAACTCCGCGTTAAAAGTCGCTAACTTCGGCATGACCGGAAGCGTGCCAGCCGCCACCGACAATCCAGCCACGAACAGGCTGCGGAGCCAGAACTGCACTGGAGGGCAATAAGGTGCTGTTCTAGCTACAGCACTATCGCATCCACTGCTGTTCCGGGCGTTCATCAGCAGCGCCAAGACCGCCTTCCGGCGGACCAGCGCCGCCGTGGCGGGCCCCGGTCATGCCGCCGGCGGACCAGCGCCGCCGTGGCGGGCCCCGGTCATGCCGCCGGTGGACCAGCCCCGCCGTGGCGGGCCCCGGTCATGCCGCCACGCGATCAACAACTCCGCAGTCACGCCAGCGCTCGGTACCTCTGACGCGCGAGACCGACGCCGGCGGCGGAGCTAGACGGTGAAAACGACCTTGCCGAAGACGTCGCCGGAGATCATCGCCTCAAACCCGACGCGAGCCTGGTCCATCGGCATGGCCCGGTCGATCACCGGCCGGACACTGGTCTGCTCGCAGAACGTCACCAGCCTGGCGAGTTCGTCCCTGGTGCCCATGGTCGACCCGATGATCGATAGCTGCAGGAAGAAGATGCGGGACAGGTCGGCTGGCGGCTGCGGGCCGCTGGTCGCGCCCGAGATCACGATCGTCCCGCCGGGCTTCAGGGCGCGCAGCGAGTGGGCCCAGGTCGCCTCGCCCACTGTCTCCATCACCGCGTCCACCCGCTCGGGCAGGCGCGCGCCCGTTTCGAATGCCTGATCCGCGCCCAGCTCGATCGCCCGCGCGCGCTTCGCCTCGCTGCGGCCGGTAACCCACATGCGATACCCCGCGGCGCGGCCGAGCACGATCAGGGCCGTCGAGACGCCACCGCCCGCGCCTTGCACGAGCACCGTCGCGCCCGGCCCGATCGGCGCCCGGTCAAAGAGCATCCGGAACGCCGTCAGGTAGGCGGTCGGCAGGCAGGCAGCCTCCGCGAAGGTCAAGGCCTCAGGCTTGGGAACGAGGTTGCGCCGCGGAACTGTTACCAGTTCCGCGAATGTGCCATCGTGGCGCTCGGAAAGCAGCGATCGCGCCGGGTCGAGCGTCTCGTCGCCGCTGGCCGCGAGCGGGTCACCGATGACGGCGTGGACGACGACCTCGCGGCCCTCCTCGTCGATCCCGGCGGCGTCGCAGCCGAGAATCATCGGCAGCCGGTCCGCGCTCAGGCCGACGCCGCGCAGGGTCCAGATGTCATGGTGGTTGAGCGAGGCCGCCCTGACCCGCACGGTGGTCCAGCCGTCCGGGGCGACGGGGTCGGCGTGCTCGCCAAGCTCAAGGCCGGCTATCGGGTTCTCGGCGTCGAAGCGCGCCGCGGTGACAGCGAACATGGGACTGGACCCTAGCGCCTCGGCCTCTGAGCCAGGAAGGCGGCCATGACCTCGAACGTGCGTGCTTCCGGCTGTCCGGTCATGCCCCGAGATGTGACCCGATATCTGATTAGGACGGCTCCGCGGGCCGGGGCGGTTGTGCCATACTCATAGTCCGGGAGGCGGCCTCCTTACAAACTCGTCAGGTAAGGACCGTAGTGAATCTCTCGTCCTACACGGAGCTCGCTGTCCGCCTTGCTAATACGGCTGCCCAGGCAGACGGCGAGCCGGACCCGCTCAGCAGCACCGCCGCGTGCGAGAAGACCTTCAGTGACTGCATCGCAGCACCGTTCTCGCGCCGCGACCTGGCCGTGCTGCAATATGTGCGTGCCGAATTGGGCGCCATTTTTACTGCAGCCGCGGCCGGTAACGACCGGGCTGCAGTCAGCGGGCTGAACGCGCTCTTGATCCAGTTTCCGATCCAGCCCGAACTGGTCAGTCACGATGATCAGCGTTGGCATGTGCATCTGGCCCGGCAGGGCTCGGCTTCAGACAGGCTCGCCGCGGGCGCGGTTATCGGAATTTCGGTGACCATTTCCCTTTATGGCATGAGCCGTCTCGGCGTCTGCGCGATTGCCTCGTGCCCGCGGGTCTTCGTGGACGCTAGCCCGAACCAGTCACGCCGGTACTGCTCCGAGCACGTCGCCCGCGGCAACGTCAGTACCCTGCGAGCGCAGTCGACCGCACTGCCGAGCCAGGCAAGGCCGGCTGCCAGCTAGATCCGTCTGTTACTTCTTCTTTATCTCTCCGCACGGACCTCCTGCGTAGAACCGACTGATCTGCGCTTGACGCCTGGTGCGGTCACCTGCGGATATGCCTACGCTTCCTTGGCCTGCGCCGAGCTTGATTGCAACGGCTCAGTAACGTGCGTTACCGAAATGACGCCAAGCGACTTCTTCTCATGGCCCAAGTCGATCATTACCATGAGGCCTACTCCAGCGGCATATGCACCCCGTATGCCTACCCGAAAGGTCAGGATCGAACGTGGCTTTTGATCATCGAGGGCACGCTTGGGGTGGCTGCATGTGCAGCGATGTGAGCGCTCGCGGCGCCCGGTGCCGATGCAGCGATTCCGGCTCGCGCCGGACGCGCGTCATCTCCTATTCCGCACAGGTCCCACTAGGAGATGCGCCAACCCCGTGCCGACTCTGTCGGCTCACTTAATCGGGAGGAACACTCATGGCTACGGCTGCCCCTGCCCCTGGCGCTTCGCCTACAGGGGAATATCACCTGCACCGGAAGGTGGGCCTGCGTGCCCTCACGATGGTGTCCCTCGGTTCCATCATCGGCTCCGGCTGGCTGCTGGGCGCGCTGCACGCGTCCGAGACCGCTGGCGCGGCGTCGGCCGTCTCCTGGCTCATCGGCGGCGTCGTGCTGGCCGTGCTCGCGCTGGTGCACGCCGAACTGGGCTCCACCTACCCGGTCTCCGGCGGTACCGCCCGATTCCCGTATATGGTCTTCGGCGGCATCGGCGGATTCACCGGCGGCTGGATGGCCTTCCTGCAGGCAGTGACGATCGCCCCGATCGAGGTCGAGGCATCGCTCGGCTACATCAACGCGAAATGGCCGAGCCTGGGCTGGGTCTACACCACGGGCGCGCTCGGTACGGAAGGCGCGCTGACACCCAAGGGCATCGGCATCGGCGCCGTCTTCATGCTGGTGTTCACGGTCTTCAACATCATGGGCGTGAAGTGGCTGGCCGAGAGCAACGCGATCGCGACCTACTGGAAGATCCTCATCCCGACCATCACGATCTTCGCGCTCCTGTTTACCGTCTTCCACACCAGCAACTTCTCCGCCGGCGGCGGCTTCATGCCGTACGGCGTGCACGGCATGTTCGCCGCCTTGCCCCTTGGCATCATCTTCGCCTTGGAAGGATTCGAGCAGGCCATCCAGGTGGGCGGTGAAACGGAGAACCCGCAGCGCAACATCCCGCGTGCGGTCATCGGTGCGATGATCATCGGCACGGTGATCTACCTGCTGCTCGATGTCGCGTTCATCGGCGCCATTAACCCGGCCCACGTGGCGCACAACTGGCTGAACCCGATCTCCACGACGGCGGCGGCCGGTCCGTACTACGCCCTGGCCACGCAGGCAGGCCTCGGCTGGCTGGCCACGCTGCTGCTGATCGACGCGGTCGTCTCGCCGGCCGGCACCGGCCTGATCTACCTCGGCACCTCGTCCCGGCTGTCCTACGGCCTGGGCCGCAACGGGTACTTCCCGAAGGTCATCGCCTGGGTCGACCGCCGCGGGGTCCCGTTCTGGTCGATCATTATCTGCTTCGTGATCGGGATGCTCACGTTCTTGCCGTTCCCAAGCTGGGGCGCCCTGGTCGCCCTGGTCACCTCGGCGACGGTCCTGATGTACTCGATGGCCCCGCTGGCGCTGGCGGGCCTGCGGCGCTCCGATCCCGACCGGCCCCGGGTCTACCGGCTGCCGGCCGCGAAGGTGCTCTGCCCGCTGTCGTTCATCTTCGCCAACTGCATCGTGTACTTCGCGGGCTGGAGCAACGTGTTCTGGCTCTACGTACTGGTCGTGATCGGATTCCTGATCTTCGGCGGCTACCAGCGGTACCTCCCCAAGGAGCGGCGCACGCTCGTCGACTGGCGGGCCGCGCAGTGGGTCATCCCGTGGCTGGCGGGCCTCGGGATCATCTCCTGGCAGGGTCAGTACACGACCACGTACAACAAGGTGTTCGGCATTACGCTGAACCCGACGTACCACATCGGCGGGGTGAAAACGACGCCCGTCAGCGAGTGGTATGACCTGCTCATCATCGCGGCCTTCAGCCTGGTGATCTACTACTGGGCGGTCCGCTCGGCCATGTCGACCGACAAGGTTCTGGCGGCAGTGGAGGAAGTCGAGCAGGAGGCCTCGATCGAGCTCGAGTCGCACCTGCTGACCGCAGACTGACTGAGCCGCTGTCAGGGGCGGCCGGGACGCGAGCGTCCCGGCCGCCCCGTCTGTGTCTCGTGCCGGGGCGGCCAGTACCGGCCGATCACGCGGCCCACGATCAGCTCCGGCGGAACCGGCCCGAACTGACGGCTGTCCACGGTCGCCTCGCCCGCATTGTCCGAGAGCAGCCACCAGCCCCCGGCCTGGCAGCGGCCGGCCCGCTTCACCAGCAGCATCCCCGGCCGCGCCGGGTGCCGGGCGACCACGACCTGGCCCGGCCGGATCCTGCTCCCGCGCCGTACCAGCAGCCAGTCACCAGGGCGCAGCGCGGGCTCCATCGAGCGCTCCGCCACGGCGACCCGGAACAGCGGCCAGCGCATGCATCCCTCCCGCATGGTCGGTCTTCGCCGACGATGTACTGTCAGAATCCAAGCGAACGATCTGAGATGAGAGAAGGCGATCAATGAGGCTGCTCACGCGTCTCCTCGCGCCGAAGGTTACCGCGCATGCGCACTGTGACCTGCCCTGTGGCGTCTACGATCCGGCGCAGGCGCGCATCGAGGCAGAGTCGGTCAAGGCCATCATCCAGAAGTACCTCGACAACTCCGACCCTGAGTTCCGTACCCGTTGCCTGATCATCAAGGAGCAGCGGTCCGAGCTGGTCAAGCACCACCTCTGGGTGCTGTGGACCGACTACTTCAAGCCACCGCACTTCGAGAAGTACCCGCAGCTCAACCAGTTGTTCAACGAGGCCACGAAGCTGGCCGGCGCGGCTGGCACGAAGGGCAGCACCGATGTCGCCAAGGCGGATGAGTTGCTGTCCAAGATCGACGAGATTGGCAAGATCTTCTGGGAGACCAAGCAGGCCTGAGTGACGCGTTCGCGGGGGCTGGCCGGCGGCTCTGATCGGGGCGCCGGCCAGCCTCGGTGTTGCTGGAGGGACGCGAAGGCAGATCCGGTGTCGATGCATCCAGATGGTCACTGTAAGTTGCGGGGAGAGACCGGTGGCTGCAAGCTGGGGGCTTATCCGGCATTTGGGGGAGAGTTGTGGTGACGGACGAGACCACGTCCGCCGTGGCGGCGACGCCGTCGACCGCGGTCGGCACGGCGGACAGATCCTTGGCTGCTGAGCAGCCGCCCGCCAGCGCGCCCGCGGACCGGGTGACCGTGCGGATGCCCGCGGACGGGGCATACCTGTCGGTCCTGCGCACTGCGACGGCCGGCCTGGCCGCCCGTCTCGACTTCACCCTTGACGACATCGAGGACCTGCGGATCGCGGTGGACGAAGCCTGCGCGATGCTGCTGAGCCAGGCCATTCCGGGCAGCAGCCTGGAGTGCAGCTTCACCCTTGAGCCGGAGTGCATGGTCATCTCGGTGTCGGTGCCGTCCCTGAATCCCCGACCGCCATCCGCCGATACCTTCGCCTGGACTGTGCTATCAGCGCTCGCGGGAAGCGTGGAGGCCCAGGCGGGACCTGGAGACAAGCTCGCGATCGTGATGCGCAAAAGCCACCCGATGTCGGGGTCAGCGTGACGGGGGAAACAGAGGTCGCCTTGACCGAGGAGTTCGAGATGCTGTCGGCGTCGGCCAGGGTGGGGCCTGG
>JASIBJ010000296.1 GCA_030045215.1 Streptosporangiaceae bacterium
GCGGCCGGGGTACCCGACACCGGCCCGCACGGCCTGCGACATACCGCGGCCACGCACCTGCTCGAGGGCGGCGCTGACCTGCGCAGCGTCCAGGAAATACTCGGTCACGCCTCGTTGTCCACGACACAGATCTACACCCACGTCAGCGTCGATCGCCTTGTCGCGGCCTACCGCCAGGCGCATCCGCGGGCCTAGCATCGCGAAGCCCAGGGGGTTCGTCCCCCCGAGCAGGCACTGCATCTGCGAAGCGCGGGGGGTCCGGGGGTTCGTCCCCCCGAGCAGGCACTGCATCTGCGAAGCGCGGGGGGTCCGGGGGGTCGTCCCCCCGAGCAGGCATAGCGCCCAAATCCGGACCTGACGCCGGGACCTCGGCGGCTGGCCCTGGCATGTAGACTTGCCAAACGGCTCCTTAACAGGGCGGCGTGAGCATGCGCTGTTGCGGAGCTGACTTCGCGCGCCCGCCCGCTGCGCTGCCCGCAGCTGGTCAGCGCGGAACGTCCCTCACCGGTCCGCGGGAGAACTCTCGCGGCGAGGGCGTACGGGCGCCAGGATCACGGAACCGGAATCGGCCCGCCCGCCCTACGGCGGCTGGCCACGAACAGGAAGGGGACACCGGGATGGCACCGGTCGTCACCATGCGCCAGCTTTTGGAGAGCGGCGTTCACTTCGGCCACCAGACCAGGCGCTGGAACCCCAAGATGAAGCGCTTCATCTTCACCGAGCGCAACGGCATCTACATCATCGATCTGCAGCAGTCGCTGGACTACATCGACAAGGCTTACGACTTCATCAGGGAGACCGTCGCGCACGGCGGCTCGGTCCTGTACGTGGGGACGAAGAAGCAGGCGCAGGAGGCCATCGCCGAGCAGGCCCGCCGGGTCGGCATGCCGTTCGTGAACCAGCGCTGGCTCGGCGGGATGCTGACCAACTTCGGCACCGTTTACAAGCGCCTGCAGCGGCTCAAGGAGCTGGAGGAGATCGACTTCGACGACGTGGCGGGCTCCAACCTCACCAAGAAGGAACTGCTGCAGCTGCGCCGCGAGAAGGACAAGCTTGAGCGCTCGCTCGGCGGCATCAGGGACATGGCCAGGGTCCCGAGCGCGCTGTGGGTGGTTGACACCAAGAAGGAGCACATCGCCGTCAGCGAGGCCCGCAAGCTGGGCATCCCGGTGATCGCGATCCTCGACACCAACTGCGACCCGGACGAGGTTCAATACCCGATCCCCGGCAATGATGACGCCATCCGCAGCGTCGCGCTGCTCACCAGGGTGGTCGCTGACGCGGTGGCGGATGGCCTGATCGCGAGGGCCGGTGCTGCGACCGCCGATGACAAGCCGGCCGCCGCCACCGGTGACGGCATGCTGGGCGCCGAGGAGCCGCTGGCGGAGTGGGAGCGCGAGCTGCTCGAGGGCCGGCCCGAGGCCGAGACCGAGGTGCAGGAGGGCGGTCCCGAGGGCCTGGCCGAGGACACGGGCACCGCAGCCGAGCTGAGTGAGGCGAAGGCCGAGGGTGACGCGATCCTGGCCGAGGCTGCCGACGAGGACGCTGGCTCGCAGACGGGGTGATTGCCCACGGCGGGCTCCTGGCCGGGCAGGCCGGCAGCCATGGCGAGGCCGGACTGGACAACGAGAGATGGGGACATGGCGAACTACACCGCCGCCGACGTGAAGCGGCTGCGTGAGCAGACCGGCGCCGGCATGATGGACTGCAAGAACGCGCTGGTAGAGGCCGACGGCGACTTCGAGGCCGCGGTCGAGTCGCTGCGCCTCAAGGGCGTCAAGGACGCCGGCAAGCGCGCCCAGCGCACCGCGTCCAACGGCCTGGTGACGGCACTGACCGACGGCCCGGCCGCGGGCGTGCTGGTCGAGCTGAACTGCGAGACCGACTTCGTGGCCAAGACCGACCTGTTTCAGCAGGCCGCGGCCGACATCGCCGCGGCCGCGCTGGCGGCCGGACCAGCTGCGGCCGCGGACCGGCTAGCAGTCCTCGGGCTCGAGGTGAGGCCGGGCCAGACGGCCCAGGACCTGATCGACGAGGCGGGCGCGTCGCTGAAGGAGAAGCTGGAGCTCGGCCGCTATGCGCGATTCGATGGCGGCTACATCACCAGCTACCTGCACAAGTCGAGCCCGGACCTGCCGCCGACGATGGGTGTGCTCGTCCAGCTGGACAAGGCCGACCCCGAGATCGCGCAGGAGGTTGCCTTCCAGGTCGCGGCGATGCGGCCGCAGTACGTGACGCGCGATCAAGTCCCCGACGACGTGCTGGCGGGCGAGCGCCGGATTGCCGAGCAGATCACCAGGGATGAGGGCAAGCCGGAGCAGGCCATCCCGAAGATCGTGGAAGGCCGGCTCAACGCATTCCTGAAGGAGATCGTCCTGACCGAGCAGAACTCGGTCCGCGAGGAGAGCAAGAAGAAGTCGGTCGGCCAGCTCCTCGCTGACCACGGGGCCAGCGTGCGGCAGTTCGCCCGGTTCCAGGTCGGGCAGGCAGGTTGACCCTGGCCGGGGGCATGACCGCTGTGGCAGGAACCCAGCCGGGCAATCCGGATGCCGAGCCCGGACTGGGTCCTGCGCGCGGCGAGGCCCGGCCGGACTGGCGCCGGGTCGTGCTCAAGCTCTCGGGCGAGGCGTTCGCGGGCGGTGAGCCGCTCGGGATCTCTCCCGACGCAGTCATCCACATCGCCAGGGAAATAACCGCGGCCTGGCGCGAGGGCTTCCAGATCGCGGCCGTGGTGGGCGGCGGCAACATGTTCCGCGGCGCCCAGCTCTCCGAGCGCGGCATCGATCGCTCCCGCGCGGACTACATGGGCATGCTCGGCACGGTAATCAACTGCCTGGCGCTGCAGGACGTCCTGGAAAAGCTTGGCGTCGAGACCCGGGTGCAGACCGCGATCACGATGGGCCAGGTCGCCGAGCCCTACATCCCCAGGCGGGCGATCCGGCACCTGCAGAAGAACCGGATAGTGATCTTCGGGGCCGGCCTGGGCGCGCCGTTCTTCTCCACTGACACCTGCGCCGCCCAGCGGGCGCTCGAGATCGGCGCCGCAGCCGTGCTCAAGGGCACTCAGGTAGACGGTGTGTACGACTGCGACCCGAGAACGACCCCGGACGCTGTCCGGATCCCGTACCTCGACTACGCCGACGTTCTGCAGCGCAAGCTACGGGTCATGGACGCGACCGCGGTGAGCCTCTGCATGGACAACAATCTGCCAATTGTCGTGTTTGACCTGATGGGTGAGGGCAACGTGGTCCGGGCCGTGCGCGGTGAAAGGATCGGCACGCTGGTGAGCAGGTCGGAGCCCTGATGGTCGGCTTTGAGCGGTGCCTCGGCCTGGATCAGAGCAGCCAGGCGTTGCGATGCCGTGGCAGAGCGGCGATGATCGAGCGCACCATGGACGTATACGGGTTGGCGGAGGCGGCCCGACTGGATGCCTCTACTTACGCACAGGAGCCGCAGTGATCGACGAAACTCTCCTCGAAGCCGAGGAGAAGATGGAGAAGGCAGTCGCGGTTGCCAAGGAGGAGTTCAGCGGTATTCGCACCGGCCGGGCTCATCCGTCGATGTTCAACAAGATCACGGCCGAGTATTACGGCACGCAGACGCCGGTAAGTCAGCTGGCGTCCTTCCATCTGCCCGAGCCGCGGATGGTGATCATCCAGCCTTATGACAAGGGCTCGATGAACGCGATCGAGAAGGCCATCAGGAACTCCGACCTTGGCGTCAACCCCTCGAACGACGGAATCATCATCCGGGTTGTGTTCCCCGAACTCTCCGAGGAGCGCCGTAAGGAGTACATCAGGATCGCCCGGCACAAGGCCGAGGACGGCCGGGTCTCCATTCGCAACATCCGCAGGCACGCCAAGGACTCGATCGACAAGCTGGTGAAGAACGGCGAGGCCGGCGAGGACGATGGTCGGCGGGCCGAGCGGGAATTGGACGAGCTGACGCATGGCTATGTCGACCAGGTCGATGAGCTGCTGAAGCACAAGGAAGAAGAGCTGCTCGAGGTCTAGCTTGCGGCTCGAAGATGATCACCGCCGGCCGGGCGGGCAGGACCTTCAGCGAGATGCCGGTCAGCCCGACGCCGATCCGGCTGCGCTGGGGAGTGCGACCGCGGTGACCGCGACCAGGTCAGGCAGGACCGGACGAAACCTGCCGGCGGCAATCGCCGTGGGCGTGGTGCTTGGCGGCCTGGTTCTCGTGACCCTGTTCACGGTCAAGGCCACGTTCCTGCTCTATGTCGGGATTATCGTGGCGATCGCGCTCTGGGAACTCAGCCACGCGCTTCGTTCCAGGGACATCGACCTGCCGCTGATACCGATTGCGGTCGGCGGTACGGCCATGGTCACCCTGGCCTACTGGACGCAGGCCAAGTGGGCGCTGGCCGCGCTGGCGCTCGCCGCGATAGGCGTGCTGGCCTGGCGTCTGCCGGGCGGGGCCGCCGGTTACGTCAGGGACGTGACCGCAGGAATCTTCACGCTGATGTACCTGCCGCTGATGGCGGTCTTCGT
>JASIBJ010000297.1 GCA_030045215.1 Streptosporangiaceae bacterium
GGAGTTAGGTGACCGAGCCGCGGGATTCCCAAATGGAGGCCCTGGGCGCGTTCATCAGGAACAAGCGCAAGCTGGCCAACCTGTCGCTACGACAGCTAGCCGAGCGAACCAAGCTCTCCAATCCGTACCTCAGCCAGATTGAGCGAGGCCTCCACCAGCCATCGGTCAGGGTGATCAGGCTCATATCCGACGCGCTGAACGTCCCGGCCCAGACGCTGCTCACGCAGGCCGGCCTGCTCCATCACCGGGATAAGCATGACCCGTCGGCGTCGGGGGAGGTCAGCGTGGAGGCCGCTATTCAGGCGGAAGGCCGCCTCACCGACCAGCAGAAGAGCGCCCTGATATCGGTGTTCCGGAGCATGCTGCCGAGCGAGTAGTAGCAAGCGGTGACCGAAGTAGCTTTGGCGTGAACATCCCAGAAGATCGTCCAAGCACTCAGCTCGCCGATTACGATACGACAGCGTGACTGACCTGAGCCCGCAGCCGGAGCCCCTGCCGGTGCGCGACCCGCTGCCCCGGCGCGGCGAGCCACTCGCGCAGCCCAATGAGGAGCTCCCGCAGCGTGGCAGCCCGGCATCTCCCGCCGGCGAGGCTCTCCCCCGGCGGGGTGGCCCGGCATCCCCCGCCGGCGAGGCTCTCCCCCAGCGCAGCCGCCCGGCATCTCCCGCCGGCGAGCCACTTCCGCAACGCGGCGCCCCGGCATCCCCCGCCGGCGAGGCTCTCCCCCAGCGCAGCGGCCCGGCATCTCCCGCCGGCGAGCTACTTCCGCAACGCGGCGCCCCCGGCGGCGAGGCTTTGCCTCAGCGCGGGGCGCCGCTACCCCAGCGCGGGGCGCCCGGCGGAGACGGGACAACCGGGCTCTCGGACACCGCCCCGCTGCCGAGGCGAACCGGGCGGACCAGGCCAGCCGGCCGGCACCGCAGCCCGCACCGGCTGTCTGTTGCCTCCGATGCCCCGGCGCTGGTCATTGCCGTGCCCGGCTCGGCCGAGGCCGACACGGCCGGGGTCGCGGCCGGAGTGGCCGCAACTGCGTCGGCGTCCTGCCCGGGTGTCGACGTTCGCGTCGGCTACCTGGAGGGAGAGACCGACCCGCTGTCGGACTGCCTGGATGTATCGGCCGATTCAGAGCAGCCAGGCTGCGTCGTTGTTCCCCTGCTGCTGAGCCCGAACGTCCGGGCGGACGCGGCCATCAGCCGACTCACGGCGGAAGCCGGGGACCAGATCATCGTCGCCACCCATCTGGCGCCGCACCCGCTCGTGGCCGAGGGGCTGCACGCCAGGCTGGCCGAAGCCGGGCTCGTCCGGCACGCTCGCTCGAGCGGCCTGAGCATCTCCACTGGCGGCCGCGGCATCATCGTGCTGTCGGATGTCGGGGAAGAAGCCGCCGGCGCCGCGGCCGTGGCGGCAGTGCTGCTCGCCTCGCGGCTATCGGTTCCGGTCATGCCTGCGTCGCTCGGCGAGCCGGCGAGCATCGCCGACGCCGTGACCCGGCTCGACATGTCGGGGGCGGCCAGCCCGGCCCTCGCCCCCTGCCTGATCGGGCCGGAGTTCCCGCGGCACGTGCTGGAGAGCCTGAGCACTGCCCTCGGCGCGCCGATCGCTGCGACGCTGGGCGCGCACCAGGCGGTGGGCCAACTCGTGGCCATCCGGTATGGCGCCGCCCTCGCCCGGATGAGCCTAGCGGCCGGCTGACCCTGCGGGCCGGATGGGCCAGGCGGCCGGCTAACCCTGCCGGTTCGGCCCATGGCCAGCCCGGACAAGCCCGGCGAGCGGAGGGCCTGCCGGGCGGACACACCTCGTTCCCGTCTTGGAAGACGGCAACCTGACTGGTTCCCGTTGACACCCGCAGGTCCCGTGCGCTGGGCTTCATCCTGTGGGCCGCACAGTGGTTCACAATACGAACTCCAGGAGCTTCGCCGGATTCGCGCTGCCACGCACCGGCGAGCCCAGCAGCCCGAGAGAGGTGAACGGCTTGAGCGAGTGGAATGCCATGACCTACGAGGGTAAGGACACCATCCTCCGCGTGGTCCGCGACGAGGCAGGCCAGATGTTCGAGCTCGCGGAACGGCCCGGTGCATGGGATGCGCCGACTGCCTGCGAGAACTGGCGGGTCAAGGACGTCATCGGCCATATCGTCGACACCACCGAGGGCTACTTCAGGGCCTTCGATATCGCCAGGAGCGGGGCCGAGGCCCCAGCCGCGTACGGGCTCGTCGGCATGCACGAGCGAGCGGGCCAGAGCGCCAAGGCGTTCGGCGACCTGTCCCAGCAGGAGATGATCGCGCGAGCCAGGGCCGACCTGAACCAGATGATGGGGATTCTCGAGCCGCTGACCGCCGAGGAGTGGGGCGGGCTGATTGTTCCGCACTTCTACATGGGCCCCGTACCCGCGTTCATCTACGCGGCCGGCCAGCTGATGGACTACGGCGTGCACACCTGGGACATCCGCCAGGGCAGCGGCCAGGCGCACGTGCTGTCGGCCGACGCGGCGGACCTGCTCGTTCCGTTCATGTTCATCATCTGGCAGTCCACGATCAGGCCAGACGCTGACCTGTCGCCATTCTCTCTCGGCGTTCGGGTCAGCGGCCGCAACGGCGGCGACACGCGCGTCTCGATCGGCGAGCAGGGCAT
>JASIBJ010000298.1 GCA_030045215.1 Streptosporangiaceae bacterium
TGCTGACGAACGCGGGCGCGTTGGACCGCGACAAGCAGCTCGCGGTGGTGAGCCAGTTCACCAGCATGGTCGCGGATGCCGCTCACGATCCGGCCCTGGCCGACCGCACCTGGGTACTCCTGACTGAAGCGATCCCCGGCGGGTGGGGCCTCGGCGGCCACGCGAGCACCAACGACGAACTTGTCGCCGCGGCCCGCCGGCAGATAGCCGAGCTCCAGGCAAGGGGCAGTGCGCCGGGGACGTAGCTGTGGTCTGCGCCCGCCCGCGACTCCGGCGGCACGCGGGAGCATCTCCGCGGCGGAGCTGGGCCGGACCGGCCAGACTTGGTGCATGACGACGGCGCCAGCTGGCCAGCCAGACCGGAAGGTCACACATGCACAGGCGGCTCGCATCCTGGCCGGCCGGGACCCGGTCATCGCCCGATTGCTCGCCGAGACCGGTTCACCGCGGCTCCGGCGGTCGGCCGAGTCGCACTTCGCCACGCTGGTTCGGGCGATCGTGTACCAGCAGCTGGCCGGGAACGCGGCCGCCGCGATCCACGGTCGGCTGATCGCGGCGATGGACGGCGATGTCCAGCCGGAACGGCTGATCGAGCTGTCCGACGAGACGCTGCGCGCGGTTGGCTTGTCTCGGGCCAAGGTCGTCTCGCTGCGAGATCTGTCGGCCAAGGTGCTGGACGGCACCGTCGTCCTGTCAGCGCGCCGACTGTCGAGAATCAGCGATGAGGACATCATCGAGCGGCTGTCGGCCGTGCGCGGCATTGGCCGCTGGACATCTGAGATGTTTCTCCTCTTCCAGCTCCGCCGCCTGGACGTCTGGCCGACCGGTGACTTCGGCGTCCGTCGCGGCTACGGGCTGGCCTGGGGGATTGCGACGCCGACCGTGAGGCAACTGGAGCCGCTCGGGGACCCGTATCGCCCTTACCGTTCGGTGGTCGCCTGGTACTGCTGGCGGGCCGCTGAGCTCTACGGGCGGGCGGAGGACAGCGCGCTCACTCGGTAGGCCGGCGGATCCGCTGACCCGATGGGCCGCCGGATCGGCTCACCGCTCGGACCCGGTGAAACATCGGCGGCTAGGTCACAGGCGGTAGGTGTTGCTGGCGCGACAGCACCGGCCGGAACAGATCTCCCCTGGTCGCCACTCGTTCCGGCATCGAACGTATCGTTACGCCGTCCGGTCGCAGTGCGGGATCGTCAAGCTCATCCCAGCTGATCGGGGCAGAAACCGGCGCGCCCGCTGCCGCGCGCGGGCTGTAGGGAGCCACCAGCGTCTTGTTGCTCACGTTCTGCGTGTAGTCGAGCCTCGCCAGTCCCGAGCGCTCGCTGACGTCCCACTTCCAGCTGATCAGGTCGGGAACGACGGCGCCGATGGCCTTCGACAGCTGCTCCACCCAGCCGCGGGTCTCTTCGTACGTCAGCCCGCCGGCGACCGGGACCCAGATCTGGATGCCGCGCCGGCCGGTGAGCTTTGGTTGCGCCAGAACGTGCAGATGCTCAAGCGCGGTCCGGTGCAGCCGGGCCAGTACGAGCACGTCATCCCACGACGTGCTTGAGCCGGGATCGATGTCGATGAGCGCATAGGTCGGGTTGTGCGGGTGATCGGCCATCGCGGTCCAGGCGTGCCATTCCAGCGCGCCGAAGTTGGCTGCCCACAACAGGGCCGCCGGCTCGTCCACGACCAGGTACGTGGTGGTCTTGTCCCGGCCCGCGTCGGGATTATGCCAGCGCGGCACCCACTCCGGAGCGTGGTCGGGCAACTGCTTGTGCCAGAACCCTGGCTCGCCGGCGCCGCCAGGGAACCGGTGCATGTTCAGCGGCCGGCCAGCCAGGTAGGGCAGGATGACCGGCGCGATGACGGCGGCGTAGCGGATCAGTTCGCGCTTGGTGACCGGCGCCTCGCCCGGCCGCGCCGGGAACATGTCCTTATCCAGGTTGGTCAGCTTCAGCTGCCGGCCGAACACGTGCCAGCTGCCGTTGTTGCCGAGGGCGTCGAGTGCCGCCAGTTCGTCCGGTGACGGCCCGCCCGACGGCGCCGGGTGCAGCTCGACTGACGCCTGCGCCGGCGGCAGGTCGGAGCGCCAGATGCGATCGGGGTCGGCCTTCACCTGGTCATTGGTTCGCCCGGTCAGCACCGACCTGGGGTAGTCCTCGGGATCCCAGCCGCGGACCGCGTACTCGTCGTCCTTGTGCAGCAGCAGCCACTGCTTCTCGTCGCTGCCCCGGCGGACCAGGATCAGCCGACCGCGCAGCTTGCTGCCGGTCACGTCGACGTGCAGTTCCCCGGCCGCCACCGCCGCCGCCGGGTCATCGGTCTCTTGCGGTTCCCACGTGCCCAGGTCCCAGACGATGACGTCGCCGGCGCCGTACTCGCCGGACGGGATCACGCCCTCGAACTTCAGGTACTCGATCGGGTGATCCTCGACGTGCACCGCGAGCCGCTTAACCGTCGGGTCCAGCGTCGGGCCGTTCGGCACGGCCCAGCTCGCCAGCACGCCATCTATTTCGAATCGCAGGTCATAGTGCCGCCGCCGGGCGCGATGCCGCTGTACGACAAACCGTCTTTCTGGCGGAACGGGCTCGGCACCGCGGCTGGCCGGGTCAGCACCCGCGGGTTCGGGCGTGCGAGCGAAATCGCGCATCTCCTGATACCGGGCGAGCTTGCCGGCCGGCTTTTCCGGCTTTGCTGGCGCCCGGTGCTGCTTGCCCGCTGGCTCGCGGCTCCTGGAGGGCATACGGCCGATGCTGCCACCGCGGGCCGGCCGGTGCCAGGGCCGGGTGCGCAGGACCCGGCGAGGCGTCCCGGACTCCTTTAAACTGCCACTGTGGTCTTCAAGCAGGTCGGGAACGGCCGGCCGTATCCCGATCACGCCCGGACCGCGAAGGAGTGGGCCGAGATCCCGCCCAGGCCGGTCCGGCTCAACCAGCTGATCACCACGAAGAGCGTGCTTGACCTCAACTCGGTCCTGGCAACCGACTCCACTTTCTACGGCGACCTGTTCCCCCACGTCATCCGCTGGCACGGTGAGCTCTACCTGGAAGACGGGCTGCACCGCGCGCTACGGGCTGCGCTGCAGCAGCGCTCGGTGCTCCACGTGCGCGTGCTCGACCTCGACTAGGCGGGCACTGAGCGCCACGCGGGCCGGCCATCCGAGCGATCCGCCCGAAGGCCACCGCCGCACCTGACCGCCTCGAGGGGCGGCCATCCTGCGAGGGTGTAACTGGAGAGCTGCGAGCAGCGATTGCCGAATTACCAGCCCAGTTAGCTGCCGGAACTGGGCCCGGAAGCGCGAATGAGACGATCTGACCTGGGGGAGGTCGGCGAACGGTGCCGCTAAGGCCAGAGGTTCCGCGTCATCGCGGGGCTGTGGCGGTGGAGGTGGGATTTGAACCCACGGATGGGTTGCCCCATCACACGCTTTCGAGGCGTGCGCCCTCGGCCACTAGGCGACTCCACCGCAGGAGAGCCTACCTGAAGCTGTCACTATGGCCGGCGGCGCTTCCGGCTACCGCCGGCGCTCGAAGAAGTCACGCAGCAACGCAGCGCACTCAGCCTCCAGCACCCCGGTCACGACCTCGACCGGCTCCCCCAGACGAGGGTCGTGCAGAACGTCCCACACGGACCCGGCCGCGCCGGCTCGCGGATCACGAGCGCCGTAGGCAAGCCTCGGCAGCCGGCCGGCGAGTATCGCGCCCGCGCACATCGTGCACGGCTCGAGTGTCACGATCAGCGTGCAGTCATCAAGCCGCCAGGTGCCGCGAGCCTGGCCGGCAGCGCGGATGGCCACTATCTCGGCGTGTGCCGTGGGATCAGCGTCCGCTTCTCGCTGGTTGTGCCCGCGGCCGATCACTGCCCCCGTCCCGTCGAGCACGACCGCCCCGACCGGCACGTCCTCACCGGACGCCCTGGCTTCCGCGAGAGCCTCGCGCATGGCCGGCTCAAAACTGGCCAGGTAGCCAGTCACAGCCCGGCGCCTCACGCGCCCAGTGCCGAGTCAAGCGCCCGCTCCAGCGCCGGGCCGAAACCCAGCCGCCTGGCGATGCTGGCGAGCACCTCGTCAGGGAAAAGATCCAGATTTCCCGACAGTGCACCAAGATCCATCTCGTCGACCCCCAGGTCGGCGAAGATCGACATGTCCCCGACTGGAAGCACCTGATCGAGATCCTCGTCCTCAGGAACGGGAATATCCAGGTAGTCGAGAACCTGACGGGCCAGCGGCCAGTCCACGGAAGCGGTGACGTCAGAGAGGAATACGGAGACCTGGTTACGAACTACCCGAAGAGCGACAAAGAAGTCATCGCCAACGGCGGCCAGGCCGATGGATCCGCCAATGCTGGGCTGGGCCCGCATTGCCTGAATCAAACCGTCCAGATTCTCTGTCAGCGCCGCGGGCAGGACATCAACTTCCCACACGTCATCTTCCCGGTAAACGACGACAGCAAAGTCGCTGGCGCTCATATCGGTCATCGACACTCCGCAGGCTGGTTTCCAGAGGAAAATGGTGTCAGACTCCGGCTCCCCGCGCATGGATCTAGGCGCATAGCGGGTAGGCATCGTCACAGGACCGCGACCGCCGGGCGGACGTCGCGCGCCATCGCGTCGGCGCGCTGCCGGTCCCCTATGGTCGCTTGGGTTAGTGGTCATTGGTCGGCAAAATGCCCTGAGCTATGCTGAGCGCATAAGCGGTATGCAGCTAAGCGTTTACTGGCGGTAACGACCTGCTGCGAGCGGACTTAGGAGGTGAACAACGTGTTGCGGAAGGTCATCACATGGGCGATCGTTATTTTTGTCATCTATTACCTAGCCACCGACCCAACGGCTGCTGCCGGGTTCCTGAAGCACGCGCTCCACGGCCTGCAGTCCGCCGGCAACTCCATGTCCAGATTCGTCAATAAGTTGTAGAACATGGCTCAGTCAACCCCCACTGGCACCAGGTCACCGGTTGCCATCAATAAGTACCTGCTACCACGCGAGGTGCAGGTTGCGACTGTACGGCAGCATCCGGCCGTACTGATTCCGGCGAGCGCGCTCGCCCTGGCGGGACTGCTGATCGCCGGCCTGCTGACCGCCACCGTCGCCCGCGGCCTGATGAGCGCCCTGATCTGGCTCGTGTGGGCCTACCTGGCGCTCCGGCTGGTCTGGAAAATCTGCAACTGGTCGGTCGACTATTTCGTCGTCACGACCGAGCGACTCCTGCTGGCCACCGGCTTCCTCACCCGCAAAGTGGCGATGATGCCGCTGAGCAAGGTGCAGGACATGAGCTTCAGGCGGACCTTTCCCGGTCGGCTCCTCGGTTACGGCGAGTTCATCGTCGAGTCAGCCAGCCAGGATCAGGCACTGCGGAATATTGAATATATTCCGTACCCCGAGCAGCTTTACCTGCTCGTATGTGGGATGCTCTTTCCGACCAGCGCGGACGACGCTGAGGACGACCAGACTCGGCAGGAGTTTCCTCCCGACGAAGGTCCTGACGCCTCGGATGACCGCCCGGACTTTCCTGACGACGGCTGGGCCTTCCCCGGCGGTGGCCAGGACTTCTCTGGCGACGACCCCTGACGTTCGCGCTGAGGCCCCTTCCCCGGGGTTCGTGCGGCTGGATGACATGTCGATGACGTCCGGCCGCACGAGCTTGTCTGGACCCGCCCGGCAATTCACACCGTCACGAGCAGGACGCCGATCCCGGCCAGCACCAGGCCAACGCGCTGAGCGGCCCGAAGCCGTTCGCCCAGGGTGAGCTTGGCCAAGAGCACGGTTATGCCCGGATAGAGCGCGGTCAGCACCACCGCAAGGCCGAACAGGCCGGCCCTGGTCGCGGCCACATAGCAGATGTTCGCGGTCGCGTCCAGCAACCCGGACCCGGCGGTGGCCAGAAGCAGGCGAGTGCTGGCCTTTCGGGGCAGCGGCCTAGTCCTGGTGACCGCGACGGCGAGGAGAATGACCGCCAGTCCGGCGAGCCGCGCCGTGGCGACGGGCCACAGTGTGCCCGAATGACCGCCGTTCCGAAGAAACAGGTAGAACAGCCCGAAGGCCGTCCCGGACGCGAGACCGTAGCCGATCGCGCCGAGATGGAAGCCGCCTCCGGCAGGGTGAGTCCGCACTCTCCCGCGGTTCTGCCGGGCGCGACTGACCGCTGCGGAGTCGACACCAGCCGAGCTGGCCCCGACCCTTCCGGCGGCATCGCTCCGCCCGGTGGAACTCACCAGCACGATGGCAAGCACGCATAGCAGCGCCCCGGCGTAAACCGTCGCACTCGCGTGCTCGCCGCCCGCCAGAGCCACTGCCACCGGAAGTACCGTCGACATCAGCGCCGAAACCGGTGCCACGACGTTCATTGGCCCCGCGGCGAGCCCGGAATAGAAGATGATCAGGCCGGCACCGCCGGCCGCGCCGGCCGCGACGCCCCATGCCAGCCCAGCCAGGCGGGCCGGCTGGGCCGATACCAGAGCGGCGGTGAGAACGACCACCGCACCCGCGCCGACCGACAACGGCACGACCGAGAGCACCTGCGCGTGCCTGGTGGCGACGCCGCCGAGAAAATCGGCAGAGCCGTACAGCAGCGC
>JASIBJ010000299.1 GCA_030045215.1 Streptosporangiaceae bacterium
GGATCACCCTGCATGTGCTTGGCGAGGGCGAGCAGGACGGCGTGGGTGCCGTGCACGCGCGGGCTGTTGTACTCGCAACCGGCGGATTCGGCCAGGTCTACTCGGCTACCACCAACCCGCGCGTCTCCACCGGAGACGGGCTCGCGCTTGCCCTGCGGGCCGGCGCGCGGGCAGCCGACCTGGAATTCATCCAGTTCCATCCGACCGTCCTGTGGCTCGGTCCGAATTCTCACGGTCGGCAGCCGCTGATCTCCGAGGCCGTGCGGGGCGAGGGCGCGTTCCTCGTGGATGGCGCCGGCCGGCGGTTCATGACCGGCCAGCACGAGCTCGCCGACCTAGCACCGCGGGACGTGGTGGCCAAGGCGATCATGCGCGTGATGCGCTCGGAAGACACCGATCACGTGTTCCTGGACGGCCGCCACCTAGGCGCCCAGGTCTGGCAGCACCGATTCCCCACGATTCTGGCCAGCTGCCGCAGTAATGGCATCGATCCGCCCACCGAGCTCATCCCGGTCGTGCCGGCAGCGCACTACGCCAGCGGCGGGATCCGCACCGACCTGCACGGGCGCACCAGCGCGCCGGGCCTGTACGCATGCGGCGAGACCGCATGCACGGGCGTGCACGGCGCGAACCGGCTCGCCTCGAACTCGTTGCTCGAAGGGCTGGTGTTCGCCGAGCGCATCGCCGCAGACCTGGCCCGGGCGCTGCCGCCCGCAGGTGAGCCGGTGGCGGATCCGCGCCCGGCGGGTCTGCTCGATCCGTCGATCATCCGACCCCTGCAGCAACTGATGTCGGCCAAGGCGGGCGTGCTCAGGTCGGGTGAGGGCCTGGCCGAGGCCATGGCGGGCCTCGCCGCGCTCGGGGAGCAGGCCAGCGACAAGCCGGGTGCGGAGGCATGGGAGGCAACGAACCTGCACCTGGTCGCGTCCGGAATCGTCAGCGCCGCGCTGGCCCGACGGGAGACCAGGGGCAGCCACTGGCGCGAGGACTTCCCCGAGCCGAGCGAGGCCTGGCGCGGGCACGTGCTGGAGTTGGCTGGCCCGGACGGCCTCGAGACCGTCTTCGAGCCGGATCGGCATGACTAGTGCCGGCGTGGCCGGCGGTCCGGATCGGCCCCGCGCAGCGACAGCCGGACGAGGCCAGCCGCATGAGGACGACTGCGGCGGGCCGCACCTCGTTCCCGCCATTCCCGTCGATATCACCGGGCGGCTCGAGACGGCAGGGCTGCCTGTAGGCGATGTCGTGGATCTTGCCGCCGCGGCACTGGCCGAAGACCTGGCGGGCGGGATCGACGTCACGACGGTCGCGACGGTGCCCGCGGACGAGGTCGGCCGAGCCGATCTGGTGGCTCGGTCGGCCGGCGTGGTGGCCGGGCTGTCCGTGGCAGAACTGGTGTTCTGGCTAGCGTCGCGCGACGATCCGGTCGAGCGCCGGTCACGAGCCGCCGACGGCGATCGGGTCGCCGCGGGCCAGCCTGTACTCAGCGTGACCGGACGCGTCGCGGCGATCCTGACCGCGGAGCGAACAGCGCTCAACCTGCTGACCCACTTGTCCGGTGTCGCGACGCTGACCCGGCAGTGGGTCGACGCGGTGGCGGGAACCAATGCGCGGATCCGCGACACCCGCAAGACGCTCCCCGGCCTGCGGGCACTGGAGAAATACGCGGTGCGCTGCGGCGGCGGGATGAACCACCGGATGTCGCTCTCGGACGCGGCGCTAATCAAGGACAACCACGTGGCCGCGGCCGGGTCGCTCAGCGCGGCGTTCACGGCGGTCCGGGCGCAGGCTCCGGCCCTGCCGGTCGAGGTCGAGTGCGACACGCTTGCGCAGGTGCGTGAGGCTCTGGCGGCCGGGGCCGACCTCATCCTGCTCGACAACTTCCGTGTGGCCGACATGGCGGCGGCGGTCCGGCTAGCGGGCGGCCAGGCGCTGCTCGAGGCGAGCGGCGGCCTGACTCTGGCCGACGCCCGCGCAGCCGCGGAGAGCGGCGTGGACTACCTTGCAGTAGGAGCGCTGACTCATTCGGCGCCGGCTCTGGACATCGGCCTCGACCTCGTTCAGGCCGGCTAACGGATCGGACCGACATGCTGCTGACGATCGACGTCGGGAACACGAACACGGTGCTTGGCGTGTTCGACGGTGACGAGGTGGTTGAGCACTGGCGCATCTCCACCGACCCGGTGCGCACCGCCGATGAGCTGGCCGTGCTCCTGCACGGGCTCCTGCGGCAGAGCGCGCTTTTGCGCGAGCCCGATATCAGCGGCATCTCACTGTGCTCGACCGTGCCATCGGTGCTGCACGAACTAAGAGAGATGTGCCGCCGCCATTACGGCGACGTGCCCGCGGTGATCGTTGAACCCGGCGTGAAGACCGGCGTACCGCTGCGCTACGACAATCCCAAGGAAGTCGGAAGCGACCGGGTCATGAACGCGGTGGCGGCCGTGCACCTGTACGGAGGCCCGGCCATCGTCGTCGACTTCGGTACCTCGACCAATTTCGACGCGGTGAGCGGGCGGGGCGAGTTTGTCGGCGGCGCGCTTGCGCCTGGCATCGAAATCTCCGTTGACGCGCTGTCCCGTCGCGCCGCCCAACTGCTCAAGGTCGAGCTGGCCAGGCCCCCGCGGGTCATAGGTAAGAGCACCGTCGAGGCCCTCCAGTCGGGCATCATCTTCGGCTTCGCCGGCCAGGTCGAGGGCATCGCCACCCGGATGGCGGCCGAGCTGTCGCCCGATGACCCTGACGCAGTCACGATCATTGCCACCGGAGGACTCGCGCCGCTGGTCATCGACGAGGTGTCCGTCATCGATGCCTATGAACCCTGGCTCACGCTGATCGGGCTCAGGCTTACGTACGAGCGCAACACGGTGGACCTCAAAACGGCTGGCTGATCGCCAGCGGGTAGCGTCTGGCAGCCGTCCGCCCGTTCACCAGGAGACCGCAATCTTCCCGCTGGTGAACAGGACCTGACCAACATCTGCCCGACCGGGCAGCGGCAGAGAGGCTCGCAGGACGTCAGGCACCCGGAACGAAGCCGGTACCAACCAGAGGGTCGGCCGACACGGGCTGGATCTGCACGACCTGGCCGAAGGTCGGCGCGTCCACCATCATGCCTCCTCCGATGTAGATCCCGACATGCTGGATGTCGGCATAGAAGAACACCAGGTCACCGGGCTGGGCTTGGCTGTAGGGGATGTGCTCCACTTCGTTCCACAGGTCGCCGGTGAAGTGCTCCAGGGTGATGCCGATCTGGGCATAGGCCCAGACAACCAGGCCGGAGCAGTCGAACCCGACACTCGGGCTCGCCCCGCCCCACACGTATGGCTTGCCCAGCATCTCCAGGGCGTACCTGACCACCCTGTCCCCTTGGCTGTCGCCTTGGATGTTCATGTAGGGATAGTGGCCGGTTTCCTCGAAGATCGCTTCGGCCTTCGCGAAGGCCTCGCTGTTGAAGAAGTTCTCCTTCGACTGGATCTGCGCGACCTTGGCGGCCATCTCCGCGGCAAGGTGCGCCGCGGTCTGCTGCTCCTGCGCCGCCGCGGCCAGCGCCCGCTGGGCCGCCGTCTGAGCAGCGGCCACGAGGCTGACCTTGGCGCCCTCCTGCTCCTCGAGCTGCGCGATCATCGAGGCGCGGTCAAGCATGGTCTGCGGATTCGCCGTTTGCAGCAACTGCAGGGCCGGGTTCAGTCCGCCGGTCATGTAGCTGTCGACGGCTATCTCGTTGATGTAGCCCTGCTCCGAGCTAAAGATCGTGGCGTCCCTGGCCGCGTTCTCGCGGGCGATCTGCGCGTCGGCCTCCGCCTGTTGGAGCTGGATGCGCAGGCCGTCGTACTGCTGCCCGAGGATGTCTATCTCGTTGGACAGCTTGTTGGCCTCGGCCAGGGCCTGGCTGAGGCTGCTGCCGCCCGACGCGGAGGTTGCCTGGGCCGCACCGCCCGGCATCAGCGCGGCGCAGACGGCCAAAATGCCCGCAAGCACGACGCTGGCCCGCCAGCCGCCGCGCGGCCGCCGGGCCCATGGGCGGCCAGAGACAGCCAGCCCGAAAATGCCTGGGGATGAAAGTCGTGGTACGCGCCCGCCATGCGGCATGCGTTTCACGCACTGACTCCTCTCTCGGCCGCCTACCGGGTTAGCTGACGGGTTCGGGCCGGGAGGAGCCCTACGGCAGGCCGCGTAAGTGCCGTCGTCGCGGCGGGCCGATTCACCCCGGGGAACTAGGTGGGTCCCCGGCTCCCTGAAGCACTCACCGCGCCTCAGGAACTCGGCGGTTCGTGACAGGCGCCCGGGCTCGGGCACCTGCAACGGGTATCAGCGATGCAGATTAATGGAGAACGCAGTTGCCGCGCGGCAAAACGGCGAAATTAGACTGCGCCACGACTGCGATGCAGCCCGCATTTTGCCGTCGGTAAGCTGCGTGCTCACGCTCCATCGTCCGCCTGGGCCGCCTCCAGACTCGGGCTGGCTCGCGTAGCCGCAGGTCAGGCGGCGTGTCGCGGTGGCAGGGCTTGGCGTGTGATCTGGTCGTGATGTGCACTAATAGGGCCCGACAGGTTCGAGGGCACAACATTACGTACGGGGTCAGTAACGCTAGGTAGACCCGCTCATTTGGCGGACCTGCGCATTGTTTGGGATGCTGACCTGCGAACTGACACATCGCAGGAATGCCAGATAGAGGCCGGTAGCAGCCGGCGACGCAGGTGACAGGCGGGATGGACTACGCGATCAGGCGCGCGAGGACCGGCGACGTCCGCGCCATCAGGGCCCTGGTGGACGCGCACGTCCTGTCCGGGCTGCTGCTGGACAAGCCGACGGTGGCGCTCTTCGAGGATGTCCAGGAGTTCTGGGTGGCCAGCACGCCCGACGGCGACGTCGTGGGCTGCGGCGCGCTCCACGTGATGTGGGAGGACCTGGCCGAAATCCGCACGCTTGCGGTCGCGGACAGCCACCGAGGGCGCGGCGTAGGTCACCAGATCGTCGATGTGCTGCTGGAAACGGCCAGGGAACTCGGAGTGAGCCGCGTATTCGTGCTGACGTTCGCGGTGCAGTTCTTTCGGCGCCATGGCTTTGCCGAGATCCACGGACAGGCGGCCAGGCCCGAGGTCTACGCGGAGCTACTGCGCTCATATGACGAGGGAGTGGCGGAGTTCCTCGACCTTGATCGAGTGAAGCCAAACACGCTGGGCAACACTCGCATGTTGCTGAGGATGTGATGGAGATTATTCGGTATTGCCGGCATCCGATCGGCAGTGGTCAGATGAGTGCCGATTAATACACTGCGCTACGGTCGCACAGGGCTACTCGTTTGCCGATGAGCCTCCACTACCGGCAAAGCACGGCATGCAAGGCCAACTGCAACTTGCACGAAGCAGCCCGGCTCAGCAAGGTTATGTCACCCGACTATGTCACTACCGAATGATCAGCCTGGCCGAATTTGGCTCTGTAACTGGCTCAGCAGGGAAGCGACGGCGCCGCCACGGCGCCGTCCAGCCAGCTGAATGGGGCGGACGATATCGGCCAGCTGCGTACGCGACCCTCGCCGCGATCGGCCAAATCCTCGGGTTCGCGACATAAGCTGGCTAGGCCCCGCAGACCCGCCGGGCTCGGCTCGCGCGCCATGCGGCACAATGCAATCAGCGGCAGCGGTTCTCGTCCGCGTGTGAGCCCGCCCGCGGATGTCGGCCTGGGCCGACCCGAAGTTGCTGCCCTAGCGCCTAAGTTCCGGGAAGGGGGCAGCGCGCGTGCAGGACCTGTCTGTACTAACGCCGCCGCTGCTCATGTGCGCTGCGGTGCTGTTTGCGATCGGCGCGTTCCTACGCCATGAGATGAGCAAGAAGCGTCCGGAGGCCGACGAGAGCGAGGCGGCAGAAGCGGTCGTGCCGTCGTCGGAGGCTGCCGCGCCGGTCTGCGCAGAAGAAGAAACAGGAAACGATTCGACCGGGGCAGACGCGTCTGAGACCACCCCGCGTAAGCATTAAGCCATCTCGATTACGCAGCGTTACTGCAAACCTCCGTATTGTTCTGCGGTCTGTTGTAGCCGATCGCTAAACGGCAATGCCGAATTGTCAATCGCGTAGATGTGGTATATCTTTACTTGCCGAAAAGACTTGAGTGAAAGGCAGCCTGATGGTTCAGAAGACTGTGGTGACCGTGGTCTGTGACCTGCCTCACGATGGTGAGATCGAGGGGAACGAGACGCTTTCGTTCGCCGTTGACGGCACCGCATACGAGATCGACGTCTGCTCAGCGCACGCTAAGGAACTGCACGACAGCTTCACCGGATACATCGAGCACGCCCGTCGTGTGACCGGTGCGGTAAGGCGGCGCAAGGCGCGCTCTGGCCCGGGTCGGGAGCGAAGCTCAGAAATTCGGCAGTGGGCCCGAGAGCGGGGCGAGAAGGTTAGCGAGCGCGGGCGCATTCCTGCGTCGATCATTCAGGAATACGAAGCAACCCACTAACTTTGCAGCAGCCGACGCGCTGGTAAACGCCACTGTCGCCTTGCGCACCCGCGCATGAGTGCACAGCGCGGCCGCCGGTATCGAGCAGCCAAGACCGATCTCCATCTACAGCACGTGCAATTTCAGCTCCCGGAGCCGGCCCGGTTTGGGGCCGCCGGGAGCTGATTGCCTTCCAGGCTGACGTAGTTCTCCTGCCTCCCGTCTGGCCGGGTCGACGGTCTGCTCCGTTGGCCCGCCCCCTTCTGGATTGACCGCCACCTTCCGGCGCCATCCGGGTCGGCTGGCCCGGAGCTGGGCTTGCGGCCTGCGCGTTCGGATGGCCCGCGCGGTCCGCATCCTTCCTCGGGTCGTGCCAAGGCCTTCATGCCGCACCGGCGTTGATCTTGACGCTGGCCCGAGGGTGGCTCGGACCGGTTAGCCCCGCCGGTGTGGTGGGATGATGTTTCATCAATTTGGTAATAAGTTCGTCATATTTTTGCCAGTTCCGAGCGAGCCAAGACGGCAGAGCGTCCCTGTGGGGTCCGGTCCGGGTCGGCCGCGCGGCAGCCGCTGCGCCGCCGCAGGCCGGCCGACCATCGGATTCTGGCGGTACACCTGCCTTAGCCTGGAAGCGAGGAATACCCGGCTCGTGAGCATCGCTGCCGGGCGTTTCCCTAGGAATCCGTCCTGGTTGAGGGGCCCTGCCTCGCCTCCGTTCGCTACTGGCGTAGCTGTGAGGAGACAGCTTTCGCTTCGGGCGTAGGTGGGAACAC
>JASIBJ010000300.1 GCA_030045215.1 Streptosporangiaceae bacterium
GAGCCTACCGGAACACGCCGCCTGCGGGAGGCGCTTGCGCGGGGTTCACCTAGCGTTACATCATTCGTCGCACGGCCCCGCAACCGGAGGAATTTTCATGAGCGCTGGCATCGCTGACCGGAGCGCCGAGGAGGGGCAGGTCGGCCCGGCCGAGCCTGCTACCACACCGCTTCCCTGCCAGCCTCTGGCGGCAATCCGGGCCAGCGAATGCCCAGTTCAGACGGCGGCCAGCTCGGGCCTGGAACCGGGCGGCCGCGGGCACGCCCAGCCCCTGCTTGCGGGCGTGTCGGCGGCCGCGATCATGGTAGCGGCGCGATGGACGCGCTGGCTCGAGCCGGAGTTGCTTGGACTGCCGAGCCTGGTCGGGCCGGGCAGTGTCTGCGTCGACGTCGGGGCCGCCGCCGGGATCTACACGCTGCCGCTGGCACGGCTAGCGGGCCCGACCGGAATCGTGCACAGCGTCGAGCCGCTGCCGTTCGCCTGGCCAACCTGGAACCGGCTGATGCGCATCCGGAACAGCCCGAACGTCCTGCACCACGCGGTTGCTCTTGGCGCTGAGCCCGGCGAGGCCAGCATGAGCGTGCCGAGGGGCCGTCATGGCCTGGTCACGGGCCGCTCGTTCGTCAGCCAGCACTGCCTCGGACTCGGCTCCAACGCCGAGTTCGCCCAGCACATCACCTACCCGGTTCCGGTGGACACGCTCGACCGGCTGCTGGCGGAGGCCGGCCACGGCCGGCTGGACTTCGTCAAGATCGACGTCGAGGGCGCTGAACTGCACGTGCTGAGGGGCGGCATCGGTGTCATCGAGTCGTTCCGGCCGGCGATGCTGATCGAGATCGAGGCCCGGCACACGGCGCGCTACCAGTACCTTCCCGAGGACGTCGTGAGCTGGCTCCGCGCCAGGGGCTACGCCATGTACACCTGGAATCGAGGCTGGCAGCAGGCGAGCGGGATCAGCTCGGCGACGCGGAACTACCTGTTCCGCGTCGCCGAGCGATCCCGGCCTCCTGGGCGTTCAGCCTGACCGGCGGGAGCGTCGTGACGGCCTCGCTGGTTAGCCCTCAGGGTCCGCTGCTGGCCTAGCAGCCGATCATCGCCAGCGCGGCGTGGAACGCGGCCTCCCAGCTGGCACGGTCGCGGACCGGTCCAGGCGGCGCGGGCTTGATCCGGTCCAGCGCGGCCAGCGCGCACCGGGTGAGATCTGCCGCCGAAGCGGAGCTGACCACCGCATCGCCGAGTTCGAGCTCATGCTGCAGGTTGTCGCGGCCGTGCCCCGGCACGACGTCGAGCAGCAGCAGAGGCCGGCCGATCGTACGCGCCTCGGTGCACGTGTCGCCGGAACTGGTAATGACCAGATCGGCCGCGGACATCAGGTCGGGAACGCGCTCGGTATACCCGAACGGCCGCACTCTCGGCTGGCGCGCTGCCACATCGGCCAGCTTGCGCGCGAGCCTGGCATTGTTGCCTGCGACCGCGAGCACGTTGATCCCGGCGTCACCGAGCGCTCGCGCGGCGGCGGCCAGCGGCCCGAGGCCCCAGGCGCCCGACATCAGCAGCACGCACCGCTCGCCCGCCGGGATGCGCAGGTCGGTCCTGGCCTTCGGCTGGCTCGGAGCCTGGTAGAAGGCCGACCTGACCGGTGGCGGCACGACCTGGACCTTGGCGTCGGGCCGGAAGCGCAGGACGGCCAGCTCCGCGACTTCTGCCGTGACCAGGTAGAGGTCCACGTTCGGATGCACCCACATCCGGTGCGGAGTGGCGTCGGTGCAGAAGACCATATGCCGCATCGATGGGTATTGCCTGGCCAGCGCGCTGGCGGCTGCGGCGCCGGTCGCGAAAACCGAAATCACCAGGTCGGCCGGGCGCCGGTCCAGGTGCGCGCGCAGCCGAGGCACCAGCGCTCGCCGGGCGGCAGCGTCGGTCAGCAGCGCGAGCCGGTCCCCGGTGCGCAGTCCGGCGTAGTGGAACGCGTCATACAAGCCCGGCACGGCCAGCATGGTCCGGAAGAGCGTTTCCCCGGTCGAGCCGCCGCGGTTGCCCAGCATTCGCATCGCATCCAGCGTGCTCGTGGCCCAGCCCTGCCCCCGCAGCGAGTCCGCGCACGACTCTGCCAGCTGGTCGTGGCCCTTGCCGATCGAGCCAGTCAGCAGCAGCGCGGACCGCTGGCCGGTCACCGCCCCGACTCCAGGCCTCGGCCCGTGATCGCTGCCTGCATGGATGCTCACTTACCCCGGTCCTGACAGCAGACACCGCACGCCGCGATACGCCCTCGCTCACCAGCGAAGACGGCCGATCTGGCGGCGAACCTGGCCGGCCGCTGGCCTGTCGCTCAATGGTCATGAAATGATCACGCCTACGGCCAGGCACATCGCGAACACCGCGTGCATATCCCTTAAAGCGCTGGTTACCGGCGGTGCACCGGCCGTGCCGTCAAGCGCACGAGGTGAGCGACGATGAGCCGTCCAGGGGCGGTGTTCGGCCTGGCAATCGGCGCCGCCGTGGCCGGCGCGGCGGTGGCGCAGGCTGGGCCGGGCATCACCGGGCTGGGCCAGGTACGCAGGCTGCTGTTCCCGCGGCTTGCGGGCCGCGGTGACCCCGGCCACGTGGCGCTGAGCTTCGACGACGGCCCTGACCCGGCATCTACTCCGCAGTTCGCCGCGGTCCTCGCCGACCACGGCGTGAAGGCCACATTCTTCATGCTCGGCAGCATGGTGGAGCGGGCACCCGGCCTGGCTGCGGAACTGGCAGCGACCGGCCATGAGGTCGGCGTGCACGGCTGGGATCATCGGTACCTGCCCACCCGGACGGCCGCCGCTACCAGGTCCGACATCCGCCGCGCCGTGGACCTGATCGAGCGCGTCACCGGGAGCCGGCCGAGGTTCTTCAGGCCGCCCTACGGTGTGCTCAGCGGGCCAGCCCTGCTGACCGCCAGGGAACTGGGACTGACCCCGGTGCTGTGGGGGGCGTGGGGCCGGGAGTGGACGCCGGGCGCTACGCCAGACTCGGTCTATGCCACCCTGGCCAGGGATCTGGACGGTGGCGTGACCGTGCTGCTGCACGACTCGGGCTGCACCGCACCTCCCGGATCGTGGCAGGCGGGCCTGGGCGCACTGCCGCTGCTGCTCGACCATTGCGCCGCAGCGGGGCTCCGTGTCGGGCCGGTGGGCGAGCACCGAATACCGGGCGTCCCGCCTGCTCAGCAGTTCCGGCCAGCAGTGCCCGACCGAGGTTAGCTGCACGCGCAACGCAGAAAAGCGCGAAGCGCTGACGCGACGAATGTCGCGTCAGCCGCTCCGCGTAATCTCGACCAGGCCGCGGGAGGCAGGTCAGGCGTTCTGACTCCGGCGCGGGCGCACGACCGCGCCGACGCCCCCGGTCAGGCCGTAGGTGATCGCCCCGTGCCACAGCGAGGTGAACACCGCGCCCGGGACGCCGCTGCCGTGCAGCACGGTGAGCAAGAACACCAGGACCGCGGTCGCGGCTCCTGGCACTACCGCGTAGCGCCACGGCCGGTTTCGCGCCCAGCGCAGCGCGCGGGTGTGCCGAGACCTCACCAGCGCGCCGGCCCCCGCTACCGTGAAGAACGCGACGGAGCCCATGGACAGGGCGGTGGCCCAGGCCAGGTGCAGCGAGAACAGATGGAGGGCGAGGTCCGCGACGGTAACGACCACGCCTGCTGCCCCGGCAAGCTTCCACGGGGCATCTGAGAAAACAGTCCCTGAGACCGCCATCTCCTCGCGGCGACTTAGTTCGGTCTGGGGGGTGCTTGGTGGTGCCGACATTGACGACTCCTGCTGGCGAACTCACACTCTGTCAAGGCTCAAGATATATCTTCAAGGGCTCGGTGACAAGATATATCGTCTTGGCGTGTAAACGCAGAGGGACGAGGTAGGTGTTCCTCAGACCGCCTTCAGCTAACGTCCAGGTCGGTGTGTTTACGTAGGGGTGCTCGGTTCTGGCGGGCTCGGCTCGGGCTGGGACTGAGCCGCGGCCCGACATATGCTGCAAGGCACTGGCGCGCAAAAGGGTGATGAGATGAGCGACGAGCAGAGCAGCGAAGGCCAGCGGCCTGACCCTTGGGCTGCCTGGTCCGCTGACCCTGGTCAGCCCGACCAGCCGGGAGGCGAGCCCGGCCAGGGAGCCGACCCGTCGCCCGGTGCACAGCCCGGCTCATCTGCCCAGCCAGGGTATGGCCAGCCCGGCAGCCCGCCACCGCCTCCGCCACCCGGTTTCGGCTATCCCGGTTCCCACACCCAGCCGCAAGGCTTCGCCCAGCAGAACCAGTACGGCCAGCCGGGCTACGGCCAGCCGGGCTATGACCCCTATCACCCGTACGGTCAGCCACCGAATTACGGCTACCCAGGGCCCGCGAGGAGGCGCAGGCGCGCCTCCAACCTGATCGCCTACCTCGCGGTCGCAATCGTCGCGGCCGTTGTCGGCGGCCTGTTCGTGGACCTGGCGACCGGCACCAGTTCACCACCCTCCGCAAACTCCGGCAATCCCGGCAATAACAGCCCCTTCAGCGGTCTTCCGATCAACAACGGCAACTCCGCGAACAACCACTCCGGCCTCAGCGGCGGGACGGTCAAGAAGGTCCAGAACGCGATCATGCCTGGCCTCGTCGTCATCAGCAGCAACCTGCAGTACCAGGACGACGCGGCCGAGGCGACCGGCATGGTCATCAGCAGCAACGGCCTGGTGCTGACCAACAACCACGTCATCAACGGCACAACCGGTCTCACCGCGCGGGTGGTGAACTCGAACGGCCAGGGCACAGGAAAGCCGTATGTCGCGAGGTGGCTCGGCTATGACAAGACCGCTGACGTTGCCGTGATCCAGCTCGTCGGGGCGTCCGGGCTGCGCACAGTGCCGCTCGGGAACTCCAACGACGTCAAGGTCGGCGACGGGGTCGTGGCCATGGGGAACGCCAACGGCACGGGCTCCATAACCACGGTCGAAGGCCGGGTCACGGGGCTGAACCAGAAGATCACCGCCAGCGACAATGGCGAGAGCTCCGAGACCCTGACCAACATGATCCAGACCAGCTCCGACATCATTCCCGGGGACTCCGGCGGTCCGCTGGCATCGGAGAACGGGCAGGTCATCGGCATGGACACCGCCGCCAGTACGGACTCATTGGGCAGCCAGGAGGACGTCGGCTTCGCAATCCCGATCAACCGGGCGATGTCGATCGCCGACCAGATCATCAGCGGCAAGGCGAGCTCGACCGTGCGCATCGGCTCGGTCGGGTTCCTGGGCGTCGTGGTCGTCGGTGGCACAAGCAACAAACTCGGCGCGCAGAGCACCCTGACCAATCCCCAGCAGCAGGCGACGCAGGAGCAGCAGCAGCTCCAGCAGGCCGGCGGTGGCGGCTTCGGCAGCTCACCTAGCACAGGCTGCCTGACTAACGACGGGAACATCACCGTGCCGACGAGCATCGCGCCGGTTAACTCGGGGACGCTGGTCCTCGGTGCCCTCTGCGGCACCCCGGCCGCGGGCGCAAGGATAGTTCCTGGCGACGTGATCACCAATGTGGACGGCAGGTCCGTGTCGTCGCCGGCCTCGCTGGTGACGATCCTCAGCATCCTGAAGTCAGGCCAGACGGTCCCCGTGACCTGGGTGACGCCGAGCGGCTCCACGATGAACCAGTCGATGGATCTCGCCGCGGCACCACCCGAGTAGCGGTCGACCCGGGCAGGAACCCGCCGCTCGGCCCGACGCGGGTCAGTTGCCCCCGCCGGTGAGCCAGGCCAGCATCCGGGCTTCGCAGTCCCAGATCTGCGCCAGCGGCACGTACTCGCCTCTCGTGTGCGCAAGCTGCGGGTCACCGGGCCCGTAGTTGACCGCGGGGATGCCGAGGGCGTCGAACCTGGCGACGTCGGTCCAGCCCAGCTTGGCCCGTGCCTGCCCGCCCATCGCCGCCACGAACGAGGCGGCCGCCGGCTGGCTCAGGCCGGGCCGCGCGCCGCCGGCCACGTCCGTGATCCGCACGTCGTATCCGGCGAACACCTCACGCACGTGCTCGATCGCCTGCTCCGGCGAGCGGTCAGGGGCGAATCGGTAGTTCACGTTGACGACGCACTCGTCAGGGATCACGTTCCCGGCCACGCCGCCGCTGATGCCGACCGCGTTGAGACCCTCGTGGTAGGAGAGCCCTTCCACGACCGGCTCCCGCGCGGAGTAGGCCCGCAGCACGTCCAGGATGCCGCCCGCAGCGTGGATCGCGTTGCTGCCCAGCCACGACCTGGCGCTGTGCGCACGCTCGCCGCTGGCCACGATGTCCGCGCGCAGCGTCCCCTGGCAGCCGCCCTCGACGAGGGTGCCGGTCGGCTCGAGCAGCACCGCGAAGTCCGATTCGAGCAGCTCGGGCCGGTTCCGGCTGAGCCGCAGCAGGCCATTGCGCTCGGCCTCGACTTCCTCACAGTCGTAGAACACGTACGTGACATCGCGGATCGCCGTCGTCAGCTGCGCGGCCAGCCGCAGCTGAACGGCGACGCCGGACTTCATGT